>NZ_PNGD01000004.1:89876-102534 GCF_002871495.1 Streptococcus sp. UMB0029 | reverse complement strand
TTATATAAGCGAATAATGTTTGAAAATGTCGCAGGTCATAATAACTCAGATCTTCAAAATTGATGGATATGATTTGATCCTCGTCTACTCCAGTTGCTAGTAACTCCTCTTTATAGAGTTGAAAGAGAACAGATTTACCAGCTCGTCTAACTCCACTCACAACTTTGATGATTGGCCGATCACGATGTCTTCTTAAAAAGTCTAAATAATGTGGTCTTTTAATATAGTTCATAATAGTTACCTCAAAGATAGTATAATACAAATAGTAATTATTTTCAAATATTTAGAAATAATCTGCTATTTGTTTTGTTATTTTTAAATATCTAGAAATAATATCTTCAGAATAGAAAAAGAAATTGTCCAGGAATGAAGAAACTGTACATTTGTTGTTAAACTGTACATCATCTTTGTGATACAGTAGTTCGTCTTTCTTAATTACATAAGCTCCGAAAACTAAAAAAGTGATAACCCTTTGATAACCTCTCGATTTTTAAAAGGGTTATATATGTAAAAATTGAGGATTTATCTCTCAAAATTACTTGATTTTAGTGATAATTTACCATAAATATAATAATGTAGAAAAAACAAAGTTTTATATATTGAAACTGGGAGAAGATTATCCGATATACACCTTCATTATGAAGACGTTCCTGTTTATGAAGATGTAATTGTTGATAGAGCAGATAAACTATCTTATAAGGTAACTAAAATGAAGTTTGCTAATAAACGTGATGAAAATGGTAAATCAGTGAATGACTTATCCGTAATCATATTTAATAGTGATATCACTATTAGTAATATCCCCGAAAAGGCCTATGAATATGTTGTAAATGGGTGCTCTGCTATTGGATGGATTATAGATTAGTATCAAGTCAAAACTGATAAAAAATCTGTAATCACTGATGATTCAAATGATTATAGTGGTGATGAAAAGTATATCTTCAAGTTGCTATTGAGAATTATTAATGTAACTATCCAAACAGTTGATTTAATAAATAGTTTACCTAAATTCGAAGTTGATGAATAGTTTTTAATAAGGAGATGAATACGTTGTCTAAAGTGTATTTGTCTTCTTTTATTTAAATTAAATTTTCAATAAACTGATTAATTTATCTTATGATATAATAAAAACAAGTACATTACATTAATTATCATAGTAAAGGAGTTGTTAAATGGAAAATTATAATGAGTTACTAACACTTAGGAATAAAATAGAAAATACACTGAATTATCAACTGTCACTAAGCAATTTAGAATTATATCACAGCAATCTATTTGCTGTTGTTCTGGAGAAGTCTGAATTTATTAATCATAAGTTTTTTAGTAATGTTATTGATATTAATAAAAAATATACAGATTTAAAGGTTTACAGAGAAAAAAATTCGATTGATTTAACTATCGAGGTTATTGATGAGGATAGAAGGACTCATGTTATTTTTATAGAAAATAAGGTTAAGTCTTTACCAGACAAAAGTCAATTAATTCGTTATTCTGAAAAAGATTCTAATGCTAAAGGGATACTTCTTAGTTTAGTTAACCCTGGATTTGATTTGCCTGGTAGTTGGTTTAGAAAAAGTTATGGTGAGCTAATTTACTATTATCGTGATTTGCTTGATAAAGTAGATGAGACTTTTAGATTATTCTTAACAGATTATATTGATTATATGGAGAATATAGAAGAGTTTATTGGAATGGTAAGTTATGGTGAATCATACTATTTTGAAGAGTCTATTAATAAAGTCCTTGAAGGTATGAGATTAAGGTCGCTTATAGAGAAGACTCATTATACGAATTTAGAGAATAAGATTTCTGATTTAGGATATAAAACATACTCTGGTAGGATAAGAGGAGCTCATCATTTTGGGATTTATCTTCCTATCGAAGGTAATACGTCATCATTTGATATTCAGATACAAGGAAAACAGTATAGACATAAGGTTAATTTTTCTCTTGAAGATAAAGCAAAATTAGGTGATTTAGAAAGAATATGTGATAGTATAAAAGAGAAAACTTGTTTGTATAATTTCAATCTAGAGGATAATCCAATTTTAGAAAAATCATCTTCAAGAAAAAAATGGAAAACATATGGTAAAAAAGATTATTATGATTATGCTCATATAAAAAAACATATATCTAGTAAAGAGTTGATTAATTATATAAGAACGGATATTAAGAAAATTGAAGCGGATCTGAAAATTGTTAAAGATATTATTTTAGAAAATATTAAATCAACAACTAAATAAAAAAATTAAATACTGGTGGAGCAGTATTGATAAGTATAAATCTTCTAAAGTATTTATATATTAAGGTTGAAAAGTGTATTCGCCCTCATCATAATGAAAACCCTAGCCTATTATCTTAAGGAAAACAGATTCAGTAAGGAATGCAGAATAATCATTATTATTTAACCAAAAATTAGGAGAAAACAAATGAAATATGATTTTAGTTACTGGCAATTTTCGCCGGAAAATCAATATTTGGATAGAAAATCAGCGCGTAAGAAACCACAAGAATTGCTTAAGCATTTGATTGCCTTTGCTAATGCTGATGGAGGTCAGTTGATTATTGGGATTGAAGATGAAAAGCAGGACAATATTATCACTGGTTTTAAGGATGGGAAAGCCTATCCGATTGATGATTTCAAAAAGATAGACCGAGAGATGCGGGATACACCGTTGGACTTATCTTTTGAGGAAATACCTGTGGTTAATCATAAGGGAGAAGACGACCTGATTCTAATTATCTCAGTTGAATTATCATCGAACCGAGTGATTGCCGCTCCAAATGATGAAGTTTATCTACGACAGGGAGACGAATCAGTCAAGTTGAGTTATGAGCAACGTATACAACTTAGTTACGATAAGGGACAGCGTTTCTTTGAAGATGAGATCATTGAAGATGCTACATTAGATGATATTGATGAACTGTTAGTTCAGGACTTTAAGGAACATTTTGATATTTCAGAACGTTCAACTGAGGAGATATTAAAGGCAAGGCGGTTTCTTATTAATGGTAAATTGACAAAGGCAGCTATTCTTATCTTTGGTAAGTATCCTTCCGCATTTTTCCCTCAAGCACGTGTTCGTTTTCAACGATTTGATGGAGTAGATGTAGGTACAGGAAGTGAATTTAATGTTATTAAGGAAGTAACGTTTGATGATGCATTGCCTAAATTAATTGTTAAAGTTAGAGATTTTATTCGAACCCAGCTACGAGAGTTTCAGTATCTAGATAGTGATGGTAGATTTCAGATACTTCCAGAATATCCTGAATTTGCTTGGTTTGAAGGAATTGTAAATGCAGTAACCCACAGGAATTATTCAGTATACGGAGATCATATCAGGGTATTGATGTTTGATAATCGTCTAGAGATTCATAGCCCAGGAAAACTACCGAATATTGTAACTGTTGAGAATATAAGACATGAACGTTTTTCTAGAAATCCGCGTATAGCTCGTACCTTAACTGAATTTGGATGGGTCCGAGAAATGAATGAGGGAGTAAAACGAATCTATTCTGAAATGGAATCTGCTTTTCTCCATGAACCGTGTTACTCTGAACCAGGTAACAAAGTAGTTTTAACATTAGAAAACAGTATTACAAGTAGAACATTGAGAACACGTGATTCTTTGGAAAGTAAACTTAGAGATTATAGTGATTTAAGTGTTGATGAAAAACTATTGATACAGTATATGTACAATACAGCAGAACCTATGACAACTAAAAAAGTAGCAGAGTTCTTAGGTAGGAGTGTTTCTTACTCGTCGAAATTATTGAAAACGTTGAGAGCAAAAGGCATTTTAACATGGTATGGGACAAGTACGAAAGATCGCAGTCAATACTATAAATTAGAAATGAAATAAAAACGAAGAAAAACGAAGAAAAACGAAGAAAACATAATTACTAATTAGTGAACTTATAAAGTAAGCTTTCTTATAAATTCATTAAATTCATTCGCTTTATAGTTTTGCAATTCAGTTGTTTGTATGGGAATGTGATTTGTATTATACATCATTTCACGACAAGTAATGAAACGAAGAAAAACGAAGAAAAACGAAGAAAAATAAATCGTTATTTCTCAACTACATAAGCTCCGAAAACCAAAAAGTGATAACCCTTTGATAACCTCTCGATTTTTAAAAGGGTTATATATGTAAAAATTGAGGATTTATCTCTCAAAAGAACTTGAGTTTAGTGATAATTTACCATAAATATCATGATGTAGAAAAAACCAGGTCTTAAGAAAGCTCGTAAAGCATCACAATTTAGTAAACGTTAATCAATACGACTATATCAACGTTTCAAAGCACTCAAAAGTTTACCTTATGGGTGCTTTTTTCTATACTTTCTAAAAAAATTTGCCCTAAAATTACCCTACTTGTTTTTAAGATGTTGGTAGGCAACTTGTCCAGCAGATAATGGAACTATGTTTGAAGCATTAACATAAGTTTTAGTTGTAATTGTATCGCTATGAGTTAATGCTTCAGAAATGGCTTCTAAGCTCATTCATGCCTTTTTAGCAAGTGTCGCTCCTGTATGTCGTAATTTATGAGGTGTAGCATGTTTAAGTTCTGGATGACGACGTTTGACAGATTTCATTTTATTATTAAGATAGTCAGAGTGTAGAGGGCTATTAACATTACCCTTCATATCGATATAAGTAAAGACATATTGTTCATCGGATTGGATAATTCCAAACTTTGATAGTTCAGCATTTTGATGTTTTTCCATATATTTTGTTAGGATTTGGGTAGAATCATTGATAACAGACTGTTACAAATCTAGTTAGCTGTATGATTTATGATTATCTACTTTTCTAGTAACCAATCTATGATATTTTTCTTCTCAATTCCATTGTAATTGGCTGTTGGCTGAATCGTATCCATTGTTAATAGATACTTGGGGAATTGATCTTTAATGGCTTCTAGTGGTCTAAGTTCTCTTTCTAGTGTTTCTGGAGCAAGTGTTGTTTCACTGACCTGATAATAAGCGTAGTGACCAAGATCAGTTACAACAACAAAATCAACCTCATATTTATCTAAATTACCAACATATACTTGTGAATATCTACGTCTCAATTCCAAATAGACAATATTTTCCAAGATATGGCCAATATCTTCTTTGTGGTCTGGTAATAAGAGGTGTCGTAAACCTAAATCAACGGGATAATATTTTTCTAAGCGTTGCAATAATGCTCGACCTTTTACATCAAAACGTGGAACGGAATAAAAAAGTAAACTGTCTGTCAAAGTCGTCAAATAATTTTCCAAAGTATTATGGGATATGGAAACATTTTGGCTAACCAGGGTATTACGAATCTTATTTGTTGATATTAAGCTACCTGTACTACTGAGAAGGGTTCGGACAATGCGCTCAATAATAGTAGGATTTGGATTTCCCAATCTAGTGACAATATCATTTAACAGTATTGAGTTATATATTCCTCTGAGATAATCAATTTTTTCAGCGTAAGATGATGTTTGCAATAAGTAAGGGAAAGCACTAAAGAGATAATTGTTAAAAATTTCTGTTGTATTCAGATTCTCTGAGGAAGATTGACCTGATAGGTATTCTTCAAATGATAATGGAAGAACTTCTATCTCAACATAACGCCCAGTCAAATTTGTTGCTAATTGGCTACTCATAAAGTAGGCGTTTGATCCAGTCAAATAGAGGTCAACATTTGGCAAGATGAATAGACTATCTGCTACCAGTTCAAATTTTTCAACATGTTGAATTTCATCTAAAAAGATATAGTATGTTTTCTCTTCAACTAACTGCTCTTTTATATAAGCAAATAATGTTTGAAAATCTCGCAGGTCATAATAACTCAGATCTTCAAAATTGATGGATATGATTTGATCCTCGTCTACTCCAGTTGCTAGTAACTCCTCTTTATAGAGTTGAAAGAGAACAGATTTACCAGCTCGTCTAACTCCACTCACAACTTTGATGATTTGGCGGTCACGATGTCTTCTTAAAAAGTCTAAATAATGTGGTCTTTTAATATAGTTCATAATAGATACCTCAAAGATAGTATAATACAAATAGTAATTATTTTCAAATATTTAGAAATAGTATTTAATTTATTCAATTAATTTCAATTTATTAGAAATAATATCTAGGGCTATTTAAATATCTTCAGGATAGAAAAAGAAATTGCACTGGCACGAAGAAATTGTACATCATCTTTGTGATACAGTATTTCGTATTTCTCAATTACATAAGCTCCGAAAACTAAAAAAGTGATAACCCTTTGATAACCTCTCGATTTTTAAAAGGGTTATATATGTAAGGATTGAGGATTTATCTCTCGAAAGTACTTGATTTTAGTGATAATTTACCATAAATATCATGATGTAGAAATAACCAGGTCTTAAGAAAGCTCGTAAAGCATCACAATTTAGTAAACGTTAATTCGAAAGAATTACGATACTTACAGAGAGCACCTTTCGGGGTGTTCTTTTTTATATTTTCATACTAAATTGGTGCAATTGACACAGTTGTTGCGACTTTAGTCGCTAACAAATGTGGCTGCAATCTGACAAAGTCAGTTGCCTCAAAACGTTAATCAATACGATTATATCAACGTTTCAAAGCACTTTGCAAAGATTTTGCAAAGTGCTTTTTCGGATGTTATTTTCTTTTGTATTTTTCATGATTTTATCATATCAAAAGAAATTATATAATTACTCTAAAAATTCCCAAATGATAAAAAATAAGTCTGAACTGTATATACATCTTATAATCAAGTATTTTAAAATATGTTACTGATACAAAAAAAGAACACTCGAGTAAAGTGTTCTTATGAATTAAGCATTGTTTTCTCTAATTTTCGAGTATATTATTGATAGACATACTTTTTTAAAGCTTCTTGATAAGCTTTGCTATCTTTTTATAGTATTCGTGTTTTATCCCTGAAATATCTACAGTAAATACATCATCTTTAAATGTATAATTTTTTGTAAGTTTAATGATATTTTCTCCCGATAATTGAATTGTTGATTTTTCTTTGTCTATAGTAACCCCTTCAGCATCTCCATGTCTAATAGTTCCCATATCTCCAGATATAACAAAAGCTACTTCATTTTTATTTTCGTTTATCCAGTAATATTCTCCATCTAAGGAGTTATTTGATTGCTTAGAGCAGGCCATTAGCAAAAATGCAGACATAGATACCAATATTAATGTGATTGATTTTTCCATCTTACTTTCTCCTTTCAACATTATGCCAAATATCACAAGTATAATATAGATGTTGTCAGCTACTATTAAACATCTTTCGAGAATATACTTATTTTTCGGAAAAAAATTATTGGAAACTGATATACTATGCTATACTATATATAGCAGTTTATCTTTTTTGAAAATTCAGGTTATAGTTTTTATGAGAAAAAAAGTCCTCTTTATTTTATGGTTTACGAGATGAATAAATTAAGAAAAATATATTTGAAGGGATGGATGGGCTACCCTATTTTGATGCAATAGGGAAAATGCTCCAACTTTAATATCGTTTTAAAAAAATGAGAAATTTGATTGTGAAGGAGTGACATATGCAAGAATTTACAAAGATAACTATTGAAAAAGACTACTTACCTTATAGGAAAATAGAACTAAATTGGTTGAAGAAAGAGAGTAACCCGGATACAGAAATACTTAGAAGTATGATTATATTTGGGAGAAATGGGACAGGGAAAAGTACTATTTCTAAATCTATTTCTAGTTTGTTAGATATAAGTGAGGATATTACTCTTTTTAATGAGAAAAATAAAGTGAGTAATACTATAAATATTACTGATAGAGATAAAGAAACTATATTTGTATACAATGAAGAGTTTCAAAGCAAAAAAGTAACTTTTACAGAAAATGAAAAATTTGAGGCAATTGTTCTTATTGATGATCAAAAAGATCTAATGTCGAAGATAGCATTAAATAAAAGTGAAGTAAAGAGATTAGAATCTAAATTGACTCAATATAATGGTGCTCTTTCAAAGGCTAAAAATGCTATAAGAGAAAGTATTGTAGGTTCGAAAAAATCAAGGTGGAAGAGTATTTATAGTAAATTAAATAATAAAAATCCTTACTTCAATGATAGTTTAATAAATAAAATTTCTAGTTCTGTTTCTTCAAAATCAGTGCTAAAATTAGAAGAAGATCTTAATAATCTGATAAAAGAAATAGACTCTGCTAGGAATGAAAAAAAGATTAACAGATACTCAGAGGTAGAAATTTCCGTTAGTGAAATAAAAGAAAAATTAAAAATAGTTTCTGAGCCAGTTAATATGATAGAACTAACAGAGAGAGAAAATCAGATTATTGAAATACTAGGAAATAATGTTGAGAGTAGTATAGAAAAAACAGAAAGCATATTAAAAGGAAATTCAAATAATTGTCCAACATGTTTTCAGGAAATCAATGAGGATTATAAACGAGATACTTTAGCTCAATTAAAATCAGTTTTGAAGAAACAATTGCTAAATGATGAGATATCTAAACATATTAGGTATATAGATCAAGTTGTTAAAATATTTGAGCTAAAAATTGTAGAATTAGATTCTGCAGATCTAGATAAAAGAATAGAAGAAGATGTAAGGATAAGTTTGAATAAATCAATAGAGGATTTAAAATCAAACCTTAATTTAATGATTAATAAACTAAATACCAAGAAGAGTAATGTTTATATGGATTATAACTTTAATAGTGAATTACTCTTCAAATCTAAAAATGCTTATGATGTAGCTTTGTCTGAATACAATAGAGCTTGTGATGAATATAATATAAGATTCAAGCAAATTTCTGCTAATCTTATAGAAGCAAATAAACTTAATAATAAATTAGCTTATAAAGAAACAGAGATTTTTTATCAAGAAGTAATTAATAATAAAAAAGAAGCAAATAAAACTGAGAAATCAATAAAAGAGTTAAATGAGAAAATTTTAAAAGATGAGCAGTCGGTAAAAAATACTACTTTAGCTCTTGACAATATTAATAAGCAATTAGGTAGAGTATTTTATGATTCTGAGCGATTAAAATTAGAACAGGAAGACGGATTTTATTATGTTTTATCTAGAGGGAAAAGGACAAATTTAAGTAGCTTATCTACTGGAGAAAGAAATGCGATTGGTTTATGTTACTTTTTTTCTATAGTCAATCAAAATCAAAATGTTGATAATCAGTATAATTTCCCACTTTTATTAGTTCTTGATGATCCGGTATCTAGTTTTGATCATGAGATTAAATTAGGAATATATAGCCTCCTTCGAGGAGAAATTGAGAAAATTGGTATTGGTAATAAGAATAGCAAGATACTGATACTAACTCATGATAGTGATGTCTATTATAATTGTTATAAAATATTTGAAGATATTTTAGATACTGATGGGAAGAGAGTTTTTAAAGATAATCAAATTAAATTAAAACAATTGAATTCTATGACTGGTATAGAGACAGCTGATAAAGAGGAAAACTTCTATTCTACGCAACTTACAAAAATATATGAATTTGCTTGTATTGAGGATGAGAAATGTGATTTTGCAAAAGATTTTTCTCCGTATATTGGTAACGTTATGAGACGAGTGTTGGAAGCTTTTTCTACATTTAATTATCAAAAAGGGATATCAGAGATAAGTTCGAATGAAGTATTATTAAGTGAATCTATTGATGATAAAGAAGAGAGAGAACTTCTAAAATCTCATATGTATAGATTGCTTTTGAATGGGGAAAGCCACTATTCAGATAAAATTTATGGAATAACTGAAAGAGATAGAGAAGTATTGCTTACCATTAAACAAAAGATTCAAACAGCTAGATTTGTATTAGTTCTTTTATATAGTCTTAATTCAATTCATCTTAAATACCAAATCAATAATTTTGATCAAACAATATTAGAAAGTTGGAAATCTGATTTTATAGGTAGTAAAAAATAAAGATAATATTTTTGCTCATCATCAAATTGGAAAAGTGTCTCCTCTTAAAACAGTTTGAGTGAAATTTTTTCAAATTATTTAAATACGGAAAGTGTGTTTAAAGTTGTTATACTATGATTCTGAGCTATGCTGAAATACTTCTCTATCAAACCAGGTCTTAAGAAAGCTCGTAAAGCATCACAATTTAGTAAACGTTAATTCGAAAGAATTACTATACTTATACAGAGCACCTTTAGGGGTGTTCTTTTTTATACTTTCTTACTAAATTGGTGACTGGATCTTTATTTGATATTTTTTAATTGAAGATAAAGCGGAAACTGATCTAAATAGATTTTTTCAGAAAATTTTCTAAAACAAACAGAATTTGTTTGACATTCGTTTGAAAATTCTGTAAAATGAGTTATTATGTTTTAAAGGAGAATATATATGGAAAACCAGAAAACATTTTTTGGACATCCTATGGGCTTGTCCACCCTCTTCTTTACAGAAATGTGGGAACGCTTTTCTTACTATGGGATGCGAGCAATCCTACTTTACTATATGTACTATAGTGTGCAAGATGGTGGGTTGGGGATGGAGAAGACCACAGCTGCATCGGTTATGGCGATTTATGGCTCGCTGGTATTCTTGTCCTCGGTTATCGGTGGTTTTGTCAGTGACCGTATTTTAGGAAGTCGTAAGACTGTCTTTTACGGTGGGATTCTGATTATGCTAGGACATATTGCTTTGGCAACACCTTTTGGACAAGTGGCTCTCTACCTTTCTATTGCCTTGATTATCTTTGGAACTGGATTTTTAAAACCCAATATCTCAGATATGGTTGGGGGAATTTATGAGAAAGAGGATGATAGACGAGATGCAGGTTTTAGTATCTTTGTCTTTGGGATTAACTTAGGTGCCTTTGTTGCTCCTTATCTAGTGGGTTATCTAGGTCAGGAAGTCAATTTCCATCTAGGTTTCTCATTAGCTGCCATTGGGATGTTCTTTGGTCTGGTGAAGTATGTTTTGGATGGGAAGAAATATCTACCTGAATCAAGCCTTTACCCCACTGATCCCCTTTCACAGACGGACCAGCAGACCTTGATTAAACGCTTGCTGATTACACTTGTCGTAGTTATTCTCGTGGTTATCGGTTTAGTCTTTACTCACCAGTTTAACGTGGATATGATTGTTAATATCTTTACAATAATTGCGGTAATCATTCCAATCTACTATTTCTTCAAAATTTTATCTAGTCAGAAAATAACTGCCACTGAGAGATCTCGAGTATTTGCCTACATTCCTCTATTTATCGCTGGAGTCCTCTTCTGGTCTATTGAGGAGCAGGGTTCTGTTGTTCTCGCTCTATTTGCGGATGATCAAACTCGACTTTACTTTAATTTATTTGGAAATCAGATTCATTTCCCATCTAGCTTTTTCCAAAGTATCAATCCCCTTTTCATTATGATTTATGTGCCGATTTTTGCGTGGT
This sequence comes from Streptococcus sp. UMB0029, assembly GCF_002871495.1. GTDB lineage: Bacteria > Bacillota > Bacilli > Lactobacillales > Streptococcaceae > Streptococcus. The sequence continues at coordinate 91,137 of NZ_PNGD01000004.1, read as the reverse complement.
TGTGGGGGAAAATGGGTAAAAAGCAACCATCCTCTGCTAAGAAATTTGCTTACGGTTTATTTGCTGCAGGTTTATCCTTCTTGTGGATGATGTTACCAGGGATACTTTTTGGAACAGATGTTAAGGTCAGTCCTCTCTGGTTGATTATGAGTTGGGCTATTGTGATTGTAGGTGAAATGCTGATTTCGCCGATTGGTCTATCAGTCACTACTAAGTTAGCACCAAAATCCTTCCAAGCACAAATGATGTCTATCTGGTTCTTGAGTAATGCTGCTGCCCAAGCTATCAATGCTCAAATTGTAAAATTTTATACAAGCGAAACTGAAGTAGCTTACTATGGAATTGTTGGAGGAATTACGATTGTATTCGGTATTATCTTACTCTTCTACGTTCCACGTATTGAAAAACTAATGTCTGGTATCAAATAGAGAAAAACTGGAATTTCTGTAGGGATTCTAAAAGTTAGATTAATTGTTTATTCAAAGGATTTAGTTCTGTATTGTACAGGGCTAAGTCCTTTTAGTTTGATTAAAATTCACGATATTTCTGATATTCCTAGTAGACATTTGTCCACTTTTTCTATTTAATACTCAATTATATTCAAAAAGCAACCTTGTCCATTGTCTGCTGACAGTGGACTTTAAAACATTTTTTTCCAATCCTTGAATAACTTCTTGAAGCTTATCAATGACGGCTTCCAATGTTGGGAAAGCCTTATTTTTAAAACCTCGTTTTCGAATTTCTTTCCAGACTTGTTCAATAGGGTTCATTTCTGGTGTATAAGGTGGGATAAAAGCCAAGTCAATATTACTTGGAATCTCCAAGGTACTTGATTTATGCCATATAGCATTATCCATTACAAGTAACATATAGTCATCTGGATAAGCTTGTGAGACTTGCCGTAGAAATTCATTCGTCCACTCAGTATTGCATCCTCCAGCAATGAGGAAAAAGGAATCTCCTGTCTGAGCATCTGCTGCCCCATAACAATAGCGATATTCTCGTATATAATGACTAGGAATGCTAGGTCGGATTCCTTGAGGAGCCCAACAAGAACTCATCTTACTGATTCTCCCGAAACCAGCTTCATCTTGGTAGATCAAACGTACTTTGTTATAAGTCCCCTTCTCTTTGAAGCGCTTACTCAAGGTCTCGAATGTAGATTTTATTTTTAGACGTCTCAATTGTCTGAGCGTCTGCCTTCTTAGGATGTTCAGGTCGAGGGGTGACTGTTCGCCAACCATGGCGTTTCAAGAGATAA
>NZ_PNGD01000004.1:0-89669 GCF_002871495.1 Streptococcus sp. UMB0029 | reverse complement strand
TACTATTATAAGATGGTTTTTGATTTTAGGCTAGTATAAGATTACCAGACCAAGAGAGTTGAAATATTTAGGTTTCGGGTTCTGGAAATCATCAGATGGTTGGAAAAGTCGCCCCATCAAGATAGTGTTCGGAGATTTAAGCTTAAATTGAAGAAACTAACACAGAGGAAATGGAGTATAGACTTAACAAGACGTATTGAGCAACTGAATTTGTCTATTCGAGGATGGATAAACTATTTCTCATTGGGAAATATGAAAAGTATTGTCACCAGCATAGATGAGCGCTTGCGCACTCGCCTACGAGTGATTATCTGGAAGCAATGGAAGAAGAAATCTAGACGATTATGGGGATTGCTTAAGTTAGGAGTTCCTAAATGGATAGCAGATAAGGTATCTGGCTGGGGCGACCATTATCAATTAGTAGCTCAGAAGTCGGTAATTAAACGTGCTATATCAAAACCAGTCCTTAAAAAACGTGGACTGGTTTCGTGTTTGGATTATTACCTTGAACGACATGTGTTAAAAGTTAGTTGAACCGCCGTATGCCGAACGGCACATACGGTGGTGTGAGAGGGGCTAGAGATTATCCCCTACTCGATTTTTCGCCCATAATTTGGTATAATAAACGGTATGAAAATCGTATCAGGAATCTATGGGGGACGCCCCCTCAAGACGCTAGAAGGTAAGACAACAAGACCCACTTCGGATAAGGTTAGGGGCGCCATTTTTAACATGATTGGTCCCTACTTTGAAGGGGGGCGAGTCTTGGATCTTTATGCAGGTAGTGGTGGTTTATCTATTGAGGCAGTATCGCGTGGCATGTTCAGTGCTGTTTTGGTAGAGCGAGACCGTAAGGCTCAGGCCATCGTGGCTGAAAATATCCAGATGACCAAGGAAGTTGGAAAATTTCAACTCCTCAAGATGGATGCGGAAAGAGCCTTGGAGCAGGTGTCTGGACCCTTCGACCTCATTTTCTTAGATCCTCCTTACGCCAAGGAACAAATCGTAGCAGATATCGAAAAAATGGCTGAAAGAGAATTATTTTCTGAAGATATTATGGTCGTGTGTGAGACGGATAAAGCAGTGGAGCTTCCAGAAGAAATTGCCTGCCTGGGCATCTGGAAGGAAAAGATTTATGGAATTAGTAAGGTGACAGTCTATGTCAGATAAGATTGGCTTATTCACAGGCTCATTTGATCCGATGACAAATGGGCATCTGGATATCATTGAACGGGCGAGCAGACTTTTTGATAAGCTCTATGTGGGTATTTTTTTTAATCCCCACAAACAAGGATTTCTCCCTATCGAAAATCGTAAACGGGGGTTAGAAAAGGCTGTGAAACATTTGGAAAATGTTGCAGTCGTGTCTTCACATGATGAATTGGTGGTTGATGTTGCAAAAAGACTGGGAGCTACTTGTTTAGTGCGGGGCTTGAGAAATGCGGCGGATTTGCAATATGAAGCCAGTTTTGATTACTACAATCATCAGCTGTCTCCTGATATAGAGACCATTTATTTACATAGCCGACCTGAGCATCTCTATATCAGTTCATCTGGTGTTCGAGAACTTTTGAAGTTTGGTCAGGATATTGCCTGCTATGTTCCTGAGAGTATTTTGGAGGAAATTAAGAAATGAAAAAAAAGATTAGATGGCCCTTATACGTCATTGCGGCCTTGATAGCGACTTTCTTGGCTTTTGTGGTACCCTTGCCCTACTATATAGAGGTTCCAGGTGGTTCGGAAGATATTCGCCAAGTCCTTAAAGTCAATGATACCGAAGATAAGGAAGCTGGGGCTTATCAATTCGTTACGGTTGGTGTTCAGCATGCTACTTTAGCCCATATGATTTATGCGTGGTTGACGCCTTTCACAGATATTCGCAGTGCTCAGGAGACTACAGGCGGAACTTCCGATGTTGAATTTATGCGAATCAATCAATTCTACATGCAAACATCGCAAAATATGGCCAAATATCAAGGACTGAAAACAGCTGGTAAGGATATCGAACTCAAATATCTTGGAGTTTATGTCTTGACGGTGACGGATAATTCAACCTTTAAAGGGATTCTCAATATCTCTGATACGGTCACAGCAGTCAATGACCAGACCTTTGACAGTTCCAAAGATTTGATTGATTACGTCAATTCTCAAAAACTAGGGGACTCTGTCAAGGTGACTTATGAAGAGGATGGACAAACCAAGTCTGCAGAAGGTAAGATTATCACTTTGGAAAATGGCAAAAATGGGATTGGAATTGGTTTGATTGACCGCACAGAAGTAACTAGTGATGTCCCAATTCGTTTTTCAACAGCTGGTATCGGCGGTCCAAGTGCTGGTCTCATGTTTAGTCTCGCTATCTATACTCAAATAGCTGACCCGGGACTTCGTAATGGCCGTATCGTTGCTGGTACAGGAACCATTGACCGCGATGGCAATGTGGGGGACATTGGAGGTATTGATAAGAAAGTTGTAGCTTCGGCTAGAGAAGGTGCTGCGATTTTCTTTGCTCCAGACAACCCTGTTAGCGAAGAAGAACAAAAAGCGCATCCAGATGCCAAAAACAATTACCAAACAGCCCTAGAAGCAGCCAAAACAATCAAGACAGATATGAAAATCGTGCCAGTTAAAACCCTACAAGATGCAATTGATTACTTGAAAAACAATCCCTAGCTTTTAGGTGAAATTTCCAAACTAGCGCACAAACAGAGAAGATGGTATAATAGTCAAATGGTTCAATTATTATTCACTCTAAGCAGTCATATGCTCTTTATTTATGTGAGTTTTTACCTTTTAAAGGATCTTGTTAGATGGGAAAAGGTCTTAAAAGTGACAGCTGAGAATACAGGAAAAGTTCGTTTATTAGTAGCCTTTTTCAGCATTGTAATGGGCTACATCATGAGTTCTTTCTTTATCAGCCTCTATCAGTTGTGGCAAGAAGCGTTTAGAGGATTATTATAAAATCAAATGTAAAGGAAATAAGTATGGAAAAAATTGTGGTTCAAGGTGGCGATAATCGTCTGGTAGGAAGTGTTACGATTGAAGGGGCAAAGAATGCAGTCTTGCCCTTGTTGGCAGCGACTATTCTAGCCAGTGAAGGAAAGACTGTCTTGCAGAATGTTCCTATCTTGTCAGATGTTTTCACTATGAATCAGGTGGTTCGTGGTTTGAATGCCAAGGTGGATTTTAATGAAGAAGCTCATCTTGTTGAGGTGGACGCGACTGGCGATATCACTGAGGAAGCTCCCTACAAGTATGTCAGCAAGATGCGCGCATCTATCGTTGTCTTGGGGCCAATCCTTGCCCGTGTAGGTCATGCCAAGGTATCCATGCCGGGTGGTTGTACGATTGGTAGCCGTCCTATTGATCTTCATTTGAAAGGTCTGGAAGCTATGGGGGCTAAGATTAGCCAGACAGCTGGTTATATCGAAGCCAAGGCTGATCGCTTACATGGGACTCATATCTACATGGACTTCCCAAGTGTGGGTGCTACGCAGAACTTGATGATGGCAGCGACGCTGGCTGATGGGGTGACAGTGATTGAAAATGCTGCGCGTGAGCCTGAGATTGTTGACCTAGCTATTCTACTGAATGAAATGGGAGCCAAGGTCAAAGGGGCTGGTACAGAGACCATTACCATTACTGGTGTGGAGAAACTTCACGGTACGACCCACAATGTGGTCCAAGACCGTATCGAAGCTGGAACCTTTATGGTGGCTGCTGCCATGACTGGTGGTGATGTCTTGATTAAAGATGCTGTTTGGGAGCATAACCGTCCCTTGATTGCCAAATTGCTTGAAATGGGAGTGGAAGTGACAGAGGAGACTGAAGGAATTCGAGTTCGCTCTCAACTAGAAAATCTAAAAGCTGTCCATGTGAAAACCTTGCCTCATCCAGGATTTCCAACAGATATGCAGGCTCAATTTACAGCCTTGATGACCGTTGCAAAAGGGGAATCAACTATGGTGGAGACAGTTTTCGAAAATCGTTTCCAACATTTAGAAGAAATGCGCCGCATGGGCTTGCACTCTGAGATTATCCGTGATACGGCACGTATTGTTGGTGGACAGCCTCTGCAGGGAGCAGAAGTTCTTTCAACTGACCTTCGTGCCAGCGCAGCCTTGATTTTGACAGGTTTGGTAGCACAAGGAGAAACTGTGGTCGGTAAATTGGTTCACTTGGATAGAGGTTACTACCGTTTCCATGAGAAGTTAGCGCAGCTGGGTGCTAAGATTCAGCGGATTGAGGCAAGTGATGAAGATGAATAAGAAATCAAGCTACGTAGTCAAGCGTTTACTTTTAGTCATTCTGGTACTGATTTTAGGTGTTTTAGCCCTAGGAATAGGTCTAATGGTAGGCTATGGAATCTTGGGTAAGGGTCAAGATCCATGGGCTATCCTGTCTCCAGCAAAATGGCAGGAATTGATTCATAAATTTACAGGAAATTAGGCTGGAGAACCAGCCTTTTTCTAAAGATAAGGAGAAATATGAACAAAAAAACAAGACAGACACTGATTGGACTGTTAGTGTTATTGCTTTTATCTGCAGGGAGCTACTATATCAAGCAGATGCAGTCGACACCTAATAGTCCCAAAACCAAGCTTAGTCAGAAAAAACAAGCGTCTGAAGCTCCTAGTCAAGCATTGGCAGAAAGTGTCTTAACAGACGCAGTCAAGAGTCAAATAAAAGGGAGTCTTGAGTGGAATGGATCAGGTGCTTTTATCGTCAATGGTAATAAAACAAACCTAGATGCCAAGGTTTCAAGTAAGCCCTACGCTGATAATAAAACAAAGACAGTGGGCAAGGAAACTGTGCCAACCGTAGCTAATGCCCTCTTGTCTAAGGCTACTCGTCAGTACAAGAATCGTGAAGAAACTGGGAATGGTTCGACTTCTTGGACCCCTCCAGGATGGCATCAGGTTAAGAATCTAAAGGGGACTTATACTCATGCAGTCGATAGAGGTCACCTGTTAGGCTATGCCTTAATCGGTGGCTTAGATGGTTTTGATGCCTCAACAAGTAATCCTAAAAATATTGCTGTTCAGACAGCCTGGGCAAATCAGGCGCAAGCTGAGGATTCGACAGGGCAAAACTACTATGAAAGCATGGTGCGTAAAGCCCTGGACCAAAACAAGCGTGTCCGTTACCGTGTAACTCTTTATTATGCTTCAAACGAGGATTTAGTTCCTTCAGCTTCACAGATTGAAGCCAAGTCCTCAGACGGAGAATTGGAATTCAATGTTCTAGTTCCCAATGTTCAAAAGGGGCTTCAACTGGATTACCGAACTGGAGAAGTAACGGTTACTCAGTAAAAGATAACATAAACTCCTATATCACTTGTGGATGTAGGGGTTCTTTTTTGGACAATTTAGGTCGGATTACAAATAGACATTGAGAAAAATAATATGTACTGGACTAAATTTTGTGATATAATAGAGGGTAAGATACTATTTTAGGAGAAGAACTATGGAAGACCCAAGTAGTCAGAATTTGTTGCTACAATTTGTTTTATTGTTTATCTTGACTGTATTAAATGCCTTTTTCTCAGCCACAGAAATGGCCATGGTTTCACTTAACCGTGCGCGGGTTGAACAAAAGGCAGAAGAAGGAGATAGACGCTATATCCGTCTGCTGAAGGTACTAGAAAATCCTAATCACTTTTTATCGACTATTCAAGTAGGGATCACCCTGATTACGATTTTGTCAGGGGCGAGTTTGGCAGAAACTCTGGGACGAGAAATTGCATCTTGGCTTGGAAATGGCGAAACAGCTTATGCTATTGCAAGTTTCCTATCTTTAGCATTTTTGACTTATATTTCCATTGTTTTTGGGGAATTGTATCCTAAGAGAATCGCTCTTAATCTAAAGGATGCCTTGGCGATTCGTACAGCGCCAGTTATTATTGGGCTGGGGAAACTCGTTAGTCCTTTTGTCTGGCTCTTGTCTGCGTCCACCAATCTTTTGAGTCGTTTGACTCCCATGACCTTTGATGATGCTGACGAAAAAATGACCCGTGATGAAATTGAGTACATGCTGACAAATAGTGAAGAAACACTTGATGCTGACGAAATTGAGATGTTACAGGGGATTTTTTCACTGGACGAATTGATGGCCAGAGAAGTCATGGTTCCTCGAACGGATGCCTTTATGGTCGATATTCAGGATGATAGTCAAACCATTATCCAAAGTATTTTAAAACAAAATTATTCTCGTATCCCTGTCTATGATGGAGACAAGGATAACGTGATTGGGATCATTCACACCAAGAGTCTTCTTAAGGCAGCCTTTGTAGACGGTTTTGATAACATTGTATGGAAGAGAATTTTACAAGATCCACTTTTTGTTCCTGAAACTATTTTTGTGGACGACTTGTTAAAAGAATTGCGCAATACCCAAAGACAAATGGCAATTTTGCTAGATGAATACGGTGGGATGGCTGGTTTGGTAACCCTTGAAGACCTCTTAGAGGAAATCGTTGGGGAAATCGATGACGAAACAGATAAGGCAGAAATCGAAGTTCATCAAATCGGAGAAGATACTTATATTGTTCAAGGTACCATGAATCTCAATGATTTTAATGACTACTTTGATGTTGAACTGGAAAGTGATGACGTTGATACCATCGCTGGTTATTATTTGACAGGAGTTGGGACCATTCCAACGACTGAGAAACTCAGCCATGAATTGGTCAGCCAAAACAAACAGCTTCTCTTAACCAATGATAAGGTAAAAAATGGACGTGTTACCAAGGTAAAAGTCCAAATTACAGAAGTCGAAATAGAGGAAGAAATAGAATAAACTAGAGGCTTTTGTCACAATGTGTGACGAAGCTTTTTCAGTTGATTTCAAAAAATTGTCTCCTAAAAAGCAGTCTGCCCAAATTCGCTCCAAAAATTTTTGTAAGTTATATGTATTTATCAGAAGAAAAAGAAAAAAGCCCTTTAAACTGGGCTTTCTGTTCATTTGAAACCTGATAAATCAAGTTATAGAAGGCGGTAGACGGATTTGAACCGACGATCAAGCTTTTGCAGAGCCGTGCCTTACCACTTGGCTATACCGCCTTAACGTTTATTATTATACCTTGAAAATCATTCTCAGTCAATAGTTTTTTCAGATTTTTTGTATGAATAAGCCTAAATATTCTGAAAATTCGTTTACTTTTCTTGAAATCTATGATATAATTGATAACAACCTATATTTTATAAGAGGAGTAAAAAATGAAAAAAAGTCAAGTGCTTGCTGTAGCGGGAGCTACCTTATTAGTATCAGGAGTTCTAGCTGCGTGTTCAAACACTAGTTCAAATAATGCTAAACTAGCAAAAGATTACCAATATGTTTATCAAATAGATCCAGAAACCTTGGATTATATCGTCAGCAATATCGATTCAACATCATTCATCACAACAAATGCTGTAGATGGTTTGTTGGCTAACGATAAATATGGTAATCTGGTTCCTTCTATTGCCGAATCATGGACAGTTTCAAAAGATGGTTTGACGTATACCTATAAAATCCGTCAGGATGCTAAATGGGTGACAGCAGAGGGAGAAGAATATGCTCCTGTAACTGCTAAAGACTTCGTTACTGGTTTGAAACATGCTGTAGATGGAAAATCAAAAGGACTTTCAATCGTTAGCTCTTCTATCAAGGGATTGGATGCATATATCAAGGGTGAAACAAAAGACTTTTCAACGGTTGGTGTAAAAGCACTTGATGATCAAACTTTAGAATATACCTTGAATCAACCAGAAACTTTTTGGAATGATAAGACAACTAGCGGTGTCATGATGCCAGTTAATGAAGAGTTTTTAGCTTCAAAAGGTGAAGGATTTGGGGCTCCAACAGATGCTAACTCTATTCTTTATAACGGTCCATTTGTTTTGAAAGCTGTAACTCCTAAATCATCTATCGAGATGGCTAAAAATGACGCTTACTGGGATAAAGAAAATGTAAAAATTGAGAACGTTAAGTTCACTTTCTGGGATGGTAAAGATCAAGATGTGATTGCTAAAGGTTTTGCTGATGGTCAATATAGCAAGGCTCGTATCTTCCCTACAAGTTCTACATATGAAAAATATGCAGCTGACTTCAAAGATAACATTTACTTTAACGAACCAGGTGCGGGTGTTGCAACTGTCAGCTTGAACTATGGCCGTACAACTTATAACCACACTGCTAAGACAAGTGAAGCACAAAAGACCTCTACTCAAAAAGCCTTGTTGAACAAGGAGTTCCGTCAAGCCCTGAACTTTGCGGTAGATCGTAATTCTTATTCAGCTCAAACAAATGGTACTGATGGTGCTGCAGTAGCCATCCGTAATACATTTGCACCATATAATCTTCAAGTTGGTAAGAAAACATTTGGTGAATTGGTACAAGATAGCTTAACTAAGACAAATTCTTCTACTTGGGCCAAGGTTTCTCTAGCTGATTCTCAAAATGGGCTTTATAATGAAGAAAAAGCTAAAGAGGTATTTGCTAAAGCTAAATCAAGTCTACAAGCTGAAGGTGTTGAATTCCCAATCCACTTAGATGCCTTGGTTATTCAAGAATCAACAGCGGTTGTAAACCGTGTTCAATCATTGAAGCAATCAATTGAAAAAGTATTGGGTTCAGATAATGTTGTTGTAGACTTGCAACAAATGACTCAAGCAGAAGCTTTACCAATTTCATTTAGTGCTCCAACAGCTAAAGAGCAAGACTGGGATATCCATACTTTGATAGGATGGACCCCTGACTATCAAGATCCGTCTACTTTCTTGGATCAGTTTGTCATCAAGGGAGGAAACACTCGCCTTTACCTTGGTATTGACCAAAAAACGGATGCATCAGTAGTAAGTAAACTTGGTTTGGCTGACTATGGAAAATTACTTGATGACGCAAACAGCGAAAACCAAGATGTTCAAAAACGTTATGAAAAATACGCAGTAGCACAAGCTTGGTTGACTGATAATGCTTTGACAATTCCTGTAATGGCTTCTCCTAAAGAAACAGCCGTTTCATTTGTTTCAAAGGTTTTACCATTTAGCTCTTCATATTCTGTAGCTGGGCTTAAAGGTGAGAATGCAGGATACTTGAAGTATACTGAAGTTGGTGAAAAAGCAATCACCAAAGAAGAGTACGAAAAAGCTCGTGAAAAATGGTTGAAAGAGAAGACTGAGTCAAACGAGAAAGCTCAAAAAGAATTGGCAAGTCATGTGAAGTAAATAATTTCTAATAGAACTTTCTCTCCATGAGGAGAAGGTTCTTTTGGGATTTTTAAAGGAAATGATATGAAAAAATATATTTTTATGCGTGTTTTGCGGTCATTGGTTTCTATCTTCTTAGTAACAACCTTGACTTACACGATCATCTATACAATGGTTCCTCGAAAATTGATTTTCAAACAGGATACCAACTATAACAAGATTGCGACAACGGCTGATAAACGTGATAACTATGAAAATACCGTTTATGAGCGTATGGGCTATATCGAGTACTACGATACCAAAGAGTTGCAAGAAAAAGCTAGTCAGATGGATTCTTCTGTAACAGTTGAAGCTAATGACACCAACAAGGCTATCTATGAAAAATACATCAAACAAATCGGTCATGGTTGGACCTTGGGAGAATTTACTGAAAGTGGTCAATTCTACGCTACTCGTGAAATCCCAATTTTTGAACGTGTTTTCAAATTCTATGCTAACTTGATTGACATTGATCATACAAATAAAATTCAAGACCCTGAAAATCCAGACTTGAAACGTTACCTTCGTTTTGAAAACGATCCAGCGATCGGATGGTCATTGGTTGGTTCAGGAACTAAACACAAATATCTCTTGTACTTCAACAGTCAGTTCCCATTCGTTCATCAAAACTTTGTGAACATTAATTTAGGTGATTCTTATCCAACCTATGCTAATAGCCCTGTTTTACAGGTTATTACTCAGGGACAAGGACAAACAAAAACGGGTCAAGTTCAGTTCCCAACAGGTAAGAAAACTTCTTCTGTAAATATTTACTCAAGAACCTACAAATCACCTAGTCAGGCTGATTCTCGTGAAGTAGCTAACTACGGAAAAGATGATCCTTATACAGCTACTGAAAGTAACTACCAATATCCTTCTATGATCGCCAGCTCTGCTGTCGTTGGATTGATTGGTTTGGTGATTTCTTATGCGATTGCCGTGCCACTTGGTTCAGCTATGGCTCGCTTCAAGAATACTTGGATTGATAGCTTCTCAACAGGGGCTTTGACCTTCTTGATGGCTCTTCCAACCATTGCCTTGGTTTATATCGTTCGTTTGGCTGGTTCTTCAATCGGTTTGCCAGATTCATTCCCTATCTTGGGTGCTGGAGATTGGCGTTCTTACGTTTTACCAGCAGTTATCCTTGGTTTGTTGGGGGCTCCTGGTACAGCTATTTGGATTCGTCGTTACATGATTGACTTGCAATCACAAGACTTTGTACGTTTTGCTCGTGCAAAAGGTTTGTCTGAAAAAGAAATTTCAAACAAACACATCTTTAAAAACGCCATGGTTCCGCTGGTTTCAGGAATTCCTGGTGCTGTTATCGGGGTTATCGGTGGTGCAACCCTTACTGAAACAGTCTTCGCCTTCCCAGGTATGGGTAAAATGTTGATTGACTCTGTAAAAGCATCTAATAACTCTATGGTCGTTGGTCTTGTCTTCATCTTTACATGTATTTCTATCTTCTCACTTCTTTTAGGAGATATTTGGATGACCATTATTGACCCACGTATTAAATTGACTGAGAAAGGAGGCAAATAATGTCTACAATCGATAAAGAAAAATTTCAGTTCGTAAAACGTGACGATTTTGCCTCTGAAGCCATTGATGCGCCAGCATATTCATACTGGGGATCAGTGTTTAGACAATTTATGAAGAAAAAATCAACTGTAGTCATGTTGGGAATCTTGGTAGCTATCATTTTGATGAGTTTCATCTACCCAATGTTTTCTAAGTTTGATTTTAATGATGTCAGCAAGGTAAACGACTTTAGTGCTCGTTATATCAAGCCAAATGCGGAGCATTGGTTCGGTACTGACAGTAACGGTAAATCTCTCTTTGACGGTGTCTGGTTCGGAGCTCGTAACTCTATCCTCATTTCTGTGATTGCGACAGTGATTAACTTGGTTATCGGTGTCTTTGTCGGTGGTATTTGGGGAATTTCAAAATCAGTTGACCGTGTCATGATGGAAGTTTATAATGTCATCTCAAACATCCCATCTCTTTTGATTGTCATTGTCTTGACTTACTCAATCGGAGCTGGATTCTGGAATCTGATTTTTGCCATGAGTGTGACAACATGGATTGGGATTGCCTTCATGATCCGTGTGCAAATCTTGCGTTATCGTGACTTGGAATACAACTTGGCGTCACGTACTTTGGGAACACCAACCTTGAAGATTGTTGCCAAAAACATTATGCCACAATTGGTATCTGTTATTGTGACAACGATGACTCAAATGCTTCCAAGCTTTATCTCATACGAAGCCTTCTTGTCATTCTTCGGTCTTGGATTACCGATTACAGTGCCAAGTTTGGGTCGTTTGATTTCGGATTATTCACAAAACGTAACAACTAATGCTTACTTGTTCTGGATTCCATTGACAACCCTTGTCTTGGTATCCTTGTCCCTTTTCGTAGTTGGTCAAAACTTAGCGGATGCTAGTGATCCACGTACACATAGATAGGAGTAGAAATGACAAAAGAAAAAAATGTAATTTTGACTGCTCGCGATATTGTCGTGGAATTTGACGTTCGTGACAAAGTATTGACAGCCATTCGCGGTGTTTCCCTTGAACTAGTTGAAGGTGAAGTATTGGCCTTGGTAGGTGAGTCAGGATCAGGTAAATCTGTTTTGACAAAGACCTTTACAGGTATGCTTGAAGAAAATGGTCGCATTGCCCAAGGTAGCATTGACTACCGTGGTCAAGATTTGACAGCTCTATCTTCTCACAAGGATTGGGAACAAATTCGTGGTGCTAAGATTGCGACTATCTTCCAGGATCCAATGACTAGTTTGGACCCAATTAAAACAATTGGTAGTCAGATTACAGAAGTTATTGTAAAACACCAAGGAAAAACAGCTAAGGAAGCAAAAGAATTGGCCATTGACTACATGAATAAGGTTGGGATTCCAGAGGCAGATAGACGTTTTGATGAATACCCATTCCAATATTCTGGAGGAATGCGTCAACGTATCGTTATTGCTATTGCCCTTGCCTGCCGACCTGATGTCTTGATCTGTGATGAGCCAACGACAGCCTTGGATGTGACCATTCAAGCACAAATTATTGATTTGCTCAAATCATTACAAAACGAGTACCATTTCACAACAATCTTTATCACCCACGACCTTGGTGTGGTAGCAAGTATTGCGGATAAGGTAGCAGTTATGTATGCGGGAGAAATCGTTGAGTATGGAACTGTTGAGGAAGTCTTCTATGACCCTCGCCATCCATATACATGGAGTCTCTTGTCTAGCTTGCCTCAGCTTGCTGATGATAAAGGGGATCTTTACTCAATCCCAGGAACACCTCCGTCGCTTTATACTGACCTGAAAGGGGATGCTTTTGCCTTGCGTTCAGACTATGCAATGCAGATTGACTTCGAACAAAAAGCTCCTCAATTCTCAGTATCAGAGACGCATTGGGCTAAAACTTGGCTTCTTCATGAGGATGCTCCAAAAGTAGAAAAACCAGCTGTGATTGCAAATCTTCACGATAAGATCCGTGATAAAATGGGATTTGCCCATCTGGCAGACTAGGAGGAAGGAAATGTCTGAAAAATTAGTAGAAATCAAAGATTTAGAAATTTCCTTCGGTGAAGGAAGTAAGAAGTTTGTCGCAGTTAAAAATGCCAACTTCTTTATCAACAAGGGAGAAACTTTCTCGCTTGTAGGTGAGTCAGGTAGTGGGAAAACAACTATTGGTCGTGCTATCATCGGTCTTAATGATACAAGTAATGGAGATATCATTTTTGAAGGTCAAAAGATTAATGGAAAGAAATCGCGTGAACAAGCTGCAGAATTGATTCGTCGTATCCAGATGATTTTCCAAGACCCTGCAGCAAGTTTGAATGAACGTGCGACTGTTGATTATATTATTTCTGAAGGTCTTTACAATCACCATCTGTTTAAGGATGAAGAAGAACGTAAAGAGAAAGTTAAAAATATTATCCGTGAAGTGGGTCTTCTTGCTGAGCACTTGACTCGTTATCCTCATGAGTTTTCAGGTGGTCAACGTCAACGTATCGGTATTGCCCGTGCCTTGGTCATGCAACCAGACTTTGTTATTGCGGATGAGCCAATTTCAGCCTTGGACGTTTCTGTTCGTGCCCAAGTCTTGAACTTGCTCAAAAAATTCCAAAAAGAGCTCGGTTTGACCTATCTCTTCATCGCCCATGACTTGTCGGTCGTTCGCTTTATTTCAGATCGTATCGCAGTTATTTACAAGGGTGTTATTGTAGAGGTTGCAGAAACAGAAGAATTGTTTAACAATCCAATTCACCCATATACTCAGGCCTTGCTTTCAGCGGTACCAATTCCAGACCCAATCTTGGAACGCAAGAAGATCTTGAAGGTTTACGACCCAAGTCAACACGACTATGAGACTGATAAGCCATCCATGGTTGAAATCCGTCCAGGTCACTATGTTTGGGCTAACCAAGCCGAATTGGCACGTTATCAACAAGGATTAAACTAATAATGGTTTTATAATTTCCATGTCAATTTTTATGGAAATTATAAACCTTTTTTATATCCCTAAAAGAGATAGGTTTAAAAATTTTAAAGTGATAAAAACGCATAATATCAGATGTAGGCGTACTGACATTATGCGTTTTTATTATGTAAAGATTTGATAAATTTCTCCTAATACTCTTTGATTTTCATTGAGTATAAGATTGAGTTTTTGTATAGCTTCAAACTTATGGATAGAGAAATTTAGAAATTGGAGTATGTTAAATTAGTGAATTTGATAGCCCGTATCTGTTTCAAAGTATTATAAAATTGTTTATCCCATATTTTTTATTTAAAATTGACCGATAACAACTGTACTAGTTTTATCCAATGAAATTGAAGAGAGTGCATCTAATAGTTCATTATAGTAGAATCCATTTTTCAAATCTGTTTTAGTAGCTAGAGCGAACACTTCTAGCGTATATCGATGATCTTTATCAGGAGGAGTTGGTCCAACAAACATAGAATCAATTTCAGAAAAATCAGTTTCTAATAGAGGACTTGCGAAACTATTTTTCCCTTGCGTAATAGAATCTTTATAATCTAGACTGTAATTTTCAGGAATAATGACTGTATTATTTTTAACTTCTATATCCGTAGCAAGCCAGTGAATCCAAGGGAATGAACAAACTGGAATAGCATCATAATCAATTAAAGTAATAGCTATATATTTTGTTCCTTCTGGTAATTCGCTAATTTCAAATGGGAAAGATCGTATAGGATTCCCCTTAATAATGTCGGTACAATCTGCTTCTTTTCCAAATCGTTTAGGCAATAAGTTCTGGTTAAAAGGTATATTAATTTTCATCATATTGCTCCTTTCGTATAATCGAATAAATTATTCTTGATTCTATGATATAATAAATATTAACTTTTTAAAATTTGGAAAAAGTTAATAATTCATTAAATATTCTTTTAGGAAGGAGAGGAGATAATGAATTTAGATTGGTATTATACATTCTTAGTATTATCTAAACACCTCAACTATCATAGAGCAAGCGAAGAATTATTTTTAACGGAACCAACACTTCACCAGCAAATAAAAAAACTCGAAAAACACTTGCAAGTAAATTTATTTGAAACAGTTGGAAGAAATTTAACTCTGACTCCAACAGGACGAGAATTTATCCCTATCGTAAAAAAAATAATTGCGACATATGAAGATGGAATTAAAAAAATACAGTTAAAAAATAAAAAGTTGGAAACACATTTAAACATCGCAGTTTCACCTTACATAGCTACCTATCTGTTACCGAAATTTCTTCCAGAATTTTTTGAAGAACAACCATCTGTAGGTATTTCAATTACCGTTTTACAAAATGATATTGCTCGAGAAATTGAAAATAATCAATTTGATATTGGGATAGCTAGGGAAGAACCTTATACTACAAAGATTAATTCAGAAAAAATTTGTGAGGGGAAAATTGCTCTTTTTTATCCCAAAAATGATTCTCAACTAACTGAGGTGGAGTTATTTCAAAAATATAAGATTTTATCAGATAATCATCCTGTTTATTGGAATAAAGTAAAACAAGAAATTTCTGAAATTGTTCCAGAATCTCAATTTGTTTCTATAAAGGATATAACAGTAACTGAGAAATTGATTGAAATGGGACAAGGGATCTCTTATCTCCCTCTATACCTTAAAATGACCTTAAATCCTAATATTGCTACTCGAATACCAGAAGAAATTTCTATTCCACTATCTTTTACTTACATAATGACTAGAAAAAATTCGGAAGCTATTGAACTTTTCAAAAATAAATTTAAGGAATTTATTGTTTTTGAACAAAGTAAAGTAAATTTTTGACTCTTAATTTGACTCTTAAAAAGATGACTTGTGTATCTAGAAACTAGTGTTAATGTATAAAATTGAAATTTCGCATCATACTTTCTGAGTTTAGACGGACTTTGTTATGAGTTTGAAACAGAGATAGAAAAACTTTGAAAGGGACCTGAAAGGGTTTTTAAAAAAATTTAAAAAATTCTGAAATATTCTTGACAGCTGATGAAAAAGGTGGTAAGATAGGAAACATCAAAAAAGAAAGCAGAAAAAGAAATGAATAAGAGACAAGCTGTAACAATGAATCAAAACTTTTACTTTAGCTACTTTAGATAGTGTTTGTAGACATGTCACCATGGATGCAAACAGTTCAAGCAATTTGTTTGTATCTATGTGGCTAAGATTTTTGATTGTGGTCCATATAGATGAATATCTAAATGGACTAGCAAAGTTATAACTTGTTAGATTATTTCAAGCATCCGTTTAGATATTATCTAGGCGGTTTTTTGTTTTATCTTTTCTGAGAAGGAGTTTCATTATGAAAGTTGTTCGAAAATTACTAGCCCCCCTCTTGGTAGTGGGGATCCTCTTGACCTCTCTGATCAGTTTGCATCAGTTGAAGGCAGATAAGAAAAAAGATGTGTTTCGTATCGGGATTTCGCAGTTTATTACCCACCAGTCCCTAGACGCTACTAGAGAAGGATTTGTGGATGAGCTGGCCAAACAAGGCTATGTTGAAGGGAAAAATATCGAGATTGATTTGCAAAATGCACAGGGAGAACAAAGAAATCTAAAAACCATTTCCCAGCAACTAGCAGAATCTAGTGATGTCGTTCTAGCCATCGCAACGCCTTCTGCTCAGAGCTTGGCTAATACAACACAAACGACACCTGTTATCTTTTCAGCGGTAACAGATCCTGTCAGTGCCAAGTTGGTTGAGTCAAGAGAGCATCCTGGGGGCAATGTGACCGGGACAAGCGACCAGTCATCAGATGCCATTTCAATCCAAATCAATTTGATAAAGAAAGTGTTGCCAAAGGCTAAAACAATTGGAATTCTCTATACTCAGAGCGAGCCAAACTCAGTTGTCCAAAAGGATGAAGCTAAGCGTCTTCTAGAAGAAAAAGGCTTTACCGTTGTTGAAAAAACAATCTTGGACAGTAACAACGTCAAGGCGGCAGCAGAGAGCTTGATGGCAGAAGTGGATATGGTTTTTGTACCAACGGATAATATCATTTCGTCAACCATTGAAACAGTTAAGCAGGTTTCTATTAAACACAAGGTTCCAGTATTTGGTGGCTCAACAGAAATGATTGCTGTTGGTGGTTTGTATAACTACGGAACCAATTATGAAGAATTGGGAAGACAGACAGCCCGTATGTTGATTCGTGTCTTAAAAGGTGAGAAGCCAGAAAATATAGCAGTTGAGTTGCCTGAAAAATTGGAATTGCATACCAATAAAGAAATGGCAGATGCACTAGGAATTGATATTAGTAAGTTAGAAAGCAAGGAATAGGGAGGTTTAAGATGAGTTTTGTACTATCTAGTTTATCAGAAGGTTTGTTATGGTCGATTATGGCCATTGGAGTCTACTTGACTTTCCGTATTTTGGATATTGCGGATATGACTGCTGAAGGAGCCTTTCCTCTGGGTGCAGCTGTCGTCGTATCACAGATACAGGCAGGGACAAATCCTTGGATTGCGACCTTACTTGCTTTGCTGGCAGGTATGGTAGCTGGTCTTGTATCAGGAATGCTCCACACCAAGATGAAAATCCCAGCTCTCTTGACAGGGATTGTAACCTTGACAGGGCTTTATTCAATCAATATTAAAATCATGGGAAGTGTGCCCAATCTTTCCTTGGGAGATTCTTCAACTGTCTTTAAACAATTGGCGAGCTTGGGGCTGACAACTGAAGAAGCTGTTTTCACGCTCAGCTTGGTTTGTCTCTTACTTGTTTGTTTGGTCTTGACTCTTTTGATGAAAACGGAGATTGGATTAGTCTTGCGTTCGACTGGGGACAATATTCCGATGAGTGAGGCCAATGGGGTCAATGTAGACACCATGAAGATTGTTGGTTACATGATTTCAAACGGCTTGATTGCCCTATGTGGTTCCTTGTTTGCCCAAAATGATGGATTTTCGGATGTGACTTCTGGGACAGGAACCATCGTTGTTGGTTTGAGTGCAGTCATTATTGCGGAAGTTTTGATACACGACTTGACCATTGGAGGTCGCTTGTTATCTATCGGAATCGGTGCTATTGTTTACCGTTTGATTATTTTAAATATCTATGAAATTCCAAATCTAGATCAAAACCTGGTTCGTCTCTTTAATGCAATCTTGCTTGCCTTGGTTTTATTTGCACCAGAGTTGCAAAAGAGATTAAAGATTCGTGGTTTGAAACTGAGAAATGAATAGGAGGAAAAAGTTATGGCAAGTTTATTAACACTTGAAAATATTCACAAGACATTTGAAGCAGGGACGGTCAATGAGAACCATGTCCTCAAAGGATTAGATTTAGAGGTTGAAGAGGGAGATTTTATCTCTGTAATCGGTGGAAATGGAGCAGGTAAATCCACTTTGATGAATATCTTGGCTGGCAATCTATCGGTGGACGAAGGAGATCTTTTATTGGCAGATAAATCCATTAAAAATCTGAGTGTCAGAAAGAGAGCCAAGGATATCGCCCGTGTTTTTCAGGATCCTAAGATGGGAACAGCTTCGCGTTTGACGATTGAGGAAAATATGGCTATTGCCTTGAGACGTGGGCAAAAGAGAGGGCTTGGTTGGGGCGTGAAGGAGAAGGATAGAATCCAGTTCCAAGAAGCCTTAAAAGAGTTGAATATTGGTCTTGAGAATCGCTTGAAAGTGGATACTCAATACCTTTCAGGAGGACAAAGACAGGCCTTGACCCTAGTAATGGCAGCCTTGGTGAAGCCCAAACTTTTGCTTCTGGATGAACATACTGCGGCACTTGACCCGAAAACGAGTCAAATGGTGATGGACTTGACGCAAAAGATTGTGGAAGCCCATCAGTTGACGACTTTGATGATTACCCATGATATGAACCATGCAATCGAGTACGGAAATCGTCTCATTATGCTCTATCAAGGAAAGATTGTGGTTGATGTTAAGGGAGAGGAGAAAAAGCATCTGACGGTTGAAGATCTCATGCATCTCTTCCAGAAAAATAGTGGCCAAAGCCTAGTTAGTGATGAATTGGTTTTGGGATAAAGAAAAAGGCTGAAATCTAGTGTTTCAGTCTTTTATTTCTTACGTTTTGCAAAATCGACAAATCGAAATTCTCGTGGGACACCTTATATCTACATGGGTGAGGAAATTGGCATGGTTGACCCTGACTATGATTCCATGGATGATTATGTGGATGTCGAATCGCTCAATGCTTATTAGATGCTCTTGAAAGAAGGGAAAAGCCAGCAAGAAGCTTTCAAGCTCATTCAGGCTAAGTCGCGTGATAATTCACGAATCCCTATGCAGTGGGATGCTTCGGAGAATGCTGGTTTCACAGTAGGCACTCCTTGGCTCAAGGCAGGAAAATCCTACCCTCACATCAATGTAGCAAATGAAATCCAAGGTCCGATTTTTACTTTCTACCAAGACTTGATTCGACTTCGCAAAGAAATGCCTATCATCTCAGAAGGAAGTTACAAACCAGCCTTTGAAGATAGCAAGCAAGTCTATGCTTTTGAACGTCAGTATAAGGATGAAAAGTTGCTAGTGATCAATAACTTTTATGTCACAGAAGTGGAAATGGATTTACCACCAGCCTACCAAAATGGGCAAAATTTGATTTCCAATTATGAAGATGCAGAAGTGTCTGAAAAAATTCTACTCAGACCGTATCAAACACTGGCTATTTATGTAAATTAATACTCTTCGAAAATCTCTTCAAACTGTGTCAGCTCTATCCGCAACCTCAAAACAGTGTTTTGAGCAGCCTGTGGCTAGCTTCCTAGTTTGCTCTTTGATTTTCATTGAGTATAAACTCAGTAAGGAGCCCTCTTTTGCAGAAAAGCAGGGTTCTTTTTGCTGTCTATTCCATTCCTGAAAGCGTAAAACAAACTAGTCAGGGTGGCTAGTTTGTGGTATAATGAAAGAGACTCAAAAAGAAACAGGAGAAATATGATGGATTTACTTTTAGCAATTGTATTGATTGTGCTAGCTTTTCTAGGAGGAGCTCTTGGAGGAATGTACTTGGTTCGTAAGCAAATCGAAAAAGAATTCGCTGACAACCCACGTTTGAATGCTGAAGCAGTTCGTACTCTTTTGAGTGCAAATGGTCAAAAACCAAGCGAAGCCAAGGTACAACAAGTTTACCACCAAATCATCCGCCAACAAAAGGCAGCCCTTGCTAACAATAAAAAGAAAAAATAAATAAGGAAAAGTCTGGGATGAAAGTTCCAGACTTCTCACTATGTTGGCTAAGGGTTTAGGGATGAGACTTTTTCCTTGCATTCTATTGATATTTGATTATGATTAAGAGAGATAGTTATTGATTAGACTGTCATTCAGTTCACAAGGATCAATAATCATAATGAACTATCAATCAGAAAAAAACTAGAAAGAAGACTGTATGGATAATCGACCAATTGGTTTTTTGGATTCGGGTGTCGGGGGCTTGACCGTTGTGCGCGAGCTCATGCGCCAGCTTCCCCATGAAGAAATCGTCTATATTGGAGATTCGGCACGGGCGCCTTACGGGCCCCGTCCTGCTGAGCAAATTCGTGAATATACTTGGCAGTTGGTCAACTTTCTTTTGACCAAGGATGTCAAAATGATTGTCATTGCTTGTAATACTGCGACTGCCGTCGTTTGGGAAGAAATCAAGGCTCAACTAGACATTCCTGTCTTGGGTGTGATTTTGCCAGGAGCTTCGGCAGCCATCAAGTCCAGCCAAGGTGGGAAAATCGGGGTCATTGGAACACCCATGACGGTACAATCAGACATCTACCGTCAGAAAATCCATGATTTGGATCCAGATTTACAGGTGGAGAGTTTGGCCTGTCCCAAGTTTGCTCCCTTGGTGGAGTCTGGTGCCCTGTCAACCAGTGTTACCAAGAAAGTAGTCTATGAAACCCTGCGTCCCTTGGTTGGAAAGGTGGATAGCCTGATTTTGGGTTGTACCCATTATCCACTCCTCAGACCTATTATTCAAAATGTCATGGGACCCAAGGTTCAGCTCATTGATAGTGGGGCAGAGTGCGTACGGGATATCTCAGTCTTACTTAATTATTTTGAAATCAATCGTGGTCGTGATGCCGGACCACTCCATCACCGTTTTTACACAACAGCCAGCAGCCAAAGTTTTGCACAAATTGGTGAAGAATGGCTGGAAAAAGAGATTCATGTGGAGCATGTAGAATTATGACAAATAAAATTTATGAATATAAGGATGAACAGGACTGGTATGTCGGGTCCTATGGTATTTTTGGTGGCGTCCGGACGTTGACGGATGATGACTTGGATTTTCCTCTATTGGAGTTTGCCCAAAGATTTCGAGATGAGGATCGAGGTTTTCCTATTTCTGTGATTGTTTTACGCTATGGTTCTCTCTACCGTTTATGGTCTTTTGTGGTAGATATCCTCAACCAAGAAATGGGACGAAATTTGGAAATTATACAACGTCAGGGGGCTTTTCTCTTAGTTGAAAATGGGCAACTCCTGCATGTAAAATTGCCTAAAGAAGGTGTTGATGTAGAAGCCTTCTTTGAGACAAACAAGGTCAGAGAAACCTTATTGATTGCGACTCGTAACGAAGGCAAGACCAAGGAATTCCGAGCGATCTTTGATAAGTTAGGCTACGATGTGGAAAATCTTAATGACTATCCTGACCTGCCTGAAGTAGCTGAAACAGGCATGACCTTCGAAGAAAATGCCCGTCTCAAAGCAGAAACTATTTCCCAATTAACGGGCAAGATGGTTTTGGCAGATGACTCAGGTCTCAAAGTCGATGTCCTTGGTGGTTTGCCAGGCGTCTGGTCAGCTCGTTTCGCAGGTGTGGGAGCTACTGACCGTGAAAACAATGCCAAACTCTTGCACGAATTGGCCATGGTCTTTGACCTCAAGGACCGCTCGGCTCAATTCCATACAACCCTAGTCGTAGCCAGTCCAAACAAGGAAAGTTTGGTTGTTGAAGCAGACTGGCCTGGCTACATTAACTTTGAAGCTAAGGGTGAAAATGGCTTTGGCTACGATCCTCTCTTCCTTGTAGGAGAGACAGGTAAGTCCTCAGCTGAGTTAACCCTTGAAGAAAAAAATAGTCAATCTCACCGTGCCTTAGCTGTTAAGAAACTTTTGGAGGTATTTCCATCATGGCAAAGCAAACCATCATTGTAATGAGCGATTCCCATGGAGATAGCTTGATTGTGGAAGAAATCCGTGATCGCTATGTGGGCAAAGTTGACGCCGTTTTTCATAACGGCGATTCTGAAATGCGTCCCGATTCTCCACTCTGGGAGGGTATCCGTGTTGTTAAAGGGAATATGGACTTTTATGCAGGTTACCCAGAACGTTTGGTGACTGAGCTTGGTTCGACCAAGATTATCCAAACCCATGGACACCTGTTTGACATCAATTTCAACTTTCAAAAGTTGGACTACTGGGCTCAGGAAGAAGAGGCAGCTATCTGCCTCTATGGTCACTTGCATGTGCCAAATGCTTGGATGGAAGGAAAGACTCTTTTTCTAAATCCAGGCTCTATCAGTCAACCACGTGGTACCATCAGAGAATGTCTCTATGCTCGTGTGGAGATTGATGACAGTTACTTCAAAGTGGACTTTTTGACACGAGACCACGAGGTGTATCCAGGCTTGTCCAAGGAGTTTAGCCGATGATTGCCAAGGAGTTTGAGAATTTCTTGCTAGGCCAAGAGGGAACTTTTTTGACCCCTGCTGAAAATCTAGCTGTGTTGATTGATACCCACAATGCGGATCATGCGACCCTCTTGCTCAGTCAGATGACCTACACCCGTGTTCCCGTTGTAACCGATGAAAAGCAGTTTGTTGGGACGATTGGGCTCAGAGATATTATGGCTTATCAGATGGAGCATGACTTGAGCTCAGAAATCATGGCGGATACGGACATTGTCCACATGACGAAAACAGACGTAGCGGTCGTTTCGCCTGATTTTACCATTACAGAGGTCTTGCACAAGCTGGTAGATGAGTCTTTCTTGCCAGTTGTGGATGCAGAGGGTATTTTCCAAGGGATTATTACGCGTAAATCTATCCTCAAGGCTGTCAATGCCCTCTTGCATGACTTTAGTAAGGACTATGAGATTCGATGCAAATGAGAGATAGGATTTCAGCCTTTTTAGAGGAAAAGCAGGGCTTGTCTGCCAATTCCAAGCAGTCCTATAAGTATGATCTGGAGCAATTTTTAGACATGGTGGGCGAGCGGATTTCTGAGACCAGTCTCAAGATTTACCAAGCCCAGCTAGCTAATCTAAAAATCAGTGCCCAGAAACGAAAGATTTCGGCCTGTAATCAATTTCTCTACTTTCTCTATCAAAAAGGTGCGGTGGATAGCTTTTATCGTTTGGAATTAGCCAAGCAAGCTGAAAAGAAGACTGAAAAACCAGAGATCTTAGACTTAGACTCTTTTTGGCAGGAAAGTAATTATCCAGAAGGACGCTTGCTGGCACTTCTTATCTTGGAAATAGGGCTCTTGCCGAGTGAGATTTTAGCCCTCAAGGTTGCGGATATCAATCTGGATTTTCAAGTGTTGAGAATCAGCAAGGCTTCCCAACAGAGGATTGTCACCATTCCCACGATCTTGCTTTCAGAATTGGAACCCTTGATGGGGCAGACCTATCTTTTTGAAAGGGCAGGAAAAGCCTATTCTCGTCAGTGGGCCTTCCGTCAGTTAGAATCTTTTGTAAAGGAGAAAGGTTTCCCAACCTTATCAGCCCAAGCCTTGCGGGAACAGTTCATTCTACGACAAATTGAAAAGAAGGTCGATTTGTACGAAATTGCAAAAAAATTAGGATTAAAAACAGTCCTGACCTTAGAAAAATATAGATAATGGATATTAAATTAAAAGATTTTGAAGGGCCGCTGGACTTGCTTTTGCACCTGGTTTCTAAGTACCAGATGGATATCTACGATGTGCCCATTACGGAAGTCATCGAACAGTACCTAGCCTATGTCTCAACCCTGCAGGCCATGCGTCTGGAAGTGACGGGTGAGTATATGGTTATGGCCAGTCAGCTCATGCTGATCAAGAGCCGTAAGCTTCTTCCAAAGGTGGCAGAAGTGATAGACTTGGAGGATGACCTAGAACAGGACCTTCTCTCTCAAATCGAAGAATACCGCAAGTTCAAGCTCTTGGGGGAACACTTGGAAGCTAAGCACCAAGAACGGGCCCAGTATTATTCTAAAGCGCCGACTGAGTTGATTTACGAAGATGCAGAGCTTGTGCATGACAAGACAACCATTGACCTCTTTTTGGCTTTTTCAAATATCCTAGCCAAGAAAAAAGAGGAGTTTGCACAGAACCACACGACTATCTTGCGGGATGAGTATAAGATTGAGGACATGATGGTCATCGTGAAAGAGTCCTTGACTGGACGAGATCAGTTGCGCTTGCAGGATTTATTCAAGGAAGCCCAGAATGTCCAAGAGGTCATTACCCTCTTTTTGGCAACCCTAGAGTTAATCAAAACCCAGGAGCTGATTCTTGTGCAAGAGGAGAGTTTCGGAGATATCTATCTCATGGAAAAGAAGGAAGAAAGTCAAGTGGCACAAAGCTAGACTTGATAGAGAGGAAAGATGAGTACTTTAGCAAAAATAGAAGCGCTCTTGTTTGTAGCGGGTGAAGATGGGATTAGAGTCCGCCAGTTAGCTGAACTCCTCTCTCTACCACCGACAGGCATCCAACAGAGTTTAGAAAAATTAGCCCAGAAGTATGAAAAGGACCCAGATTCCAGTTTGGCCCTGATTGAGACAGGGGGCGCTTATAGATTGGTGACCAAGCCTCAATTTGCAGAGATTTTGAAGGAATACTCTAAGGCACCTATCAACCAGAGTTTATCTCGGGCTGCACTTGAGACCTTGTCCATCATTGCCTACAAACAGCCCATCACACGGATAGAGATTGATGCCATCCGTGGGGTCAACTCGAGTGGGGCCTTGGCAAAGTTGCAGGCCTTTGACTTGATACGAGAAGACGGGAAAAAAGAAGTGTTGGGACGCCCCAACCTCTATGTGACTACGGATTATTTCCTAGATTACATGGGGATAAACCATTTAGAAGAATTACCAGTGATTGATGAGCTTGAGATTCAAGCCCAAGAAAGCCAATTATTTGGTGAAAGGATAGAAGAAGATGAGAATCAATAAGTATATTGCCCACGCAGGTGTGGCCAGTAGGAGAAAAGCAGAAGAGTTGATCAAGCAAGGTTTGGTGACGGTTAACGGCCAAGTGGTACGTGAACTAGCAACCACTATCAAGTCAGGCGACAAGGTCGAAGTTGAAGGCCAACCAATCTACAACGAAGAAAAAGTCTACTATCTGCTTAACAAACCACGCGGTGTCATTTCCAGTGTGACAGATGACAAGGGCCGCAAGACGGTTGTCGATCTCTTGCCCAACGTGAAGGAGCGCATCTACCCTGTAGGTCGTTTGGACTGGGATACATCAGGAGTCTTGATTTTGACCAATGACGGGGATTTTACAGATGAGATGATTCACCCTCGTAATGAGATTGACAAGGTTTATGTTGCGCGTGTTAAAGGTGTGGCCAATAAGGATAATCTCCGCCCCTTGACCCGTGGACTTGAGATTGATGGCAAGAAAACCAAGCCGGCTGTCTATGAGATTCTCAAAGTGGACCCGGTTAAAAACCGCTCTGTGGTGCAGTTGACCATCCATGAAGGGCGTAACCACCAGGTTAAAAAGATGTTTGAAGCTGTCGGTCTCCAAGTGGACAAGTTGTCACGGACCCGTTTTGGACATCTAGACTTGACAGGACTCCGTCCAGGAGAATCCCGTCGTCTTAACAAAAAAGAAATCAGCCAACTACATACCATGGCTGTAACCAAGAAATAATGAAACGAATCTTAATAGCGCCTGTGTGCTTTTACCAACGGTTTATCTCACCAGCCTTTCCACCCTCTTGTCGTTTTGAGCCGACTTGTTCCAACTACATGATTCAGGCTATTGAAAAACATGGCTTCAAGGGTGTTTTGATGGGCTTGGCTCGGATTTTACGTTGCCATCCCTGGTCGAAAACAGGTAAGGACCCCGTCCCAGACCACTTTTCACTCAAACGGAATCAAGAAGAAAAATGAGGTTGGGCAAAAATATTTTAGTGAAATGATAAAAACGCATCCTATCAGGTTTGAGTGATTCTGATAGGATGCGTTTTATCATGTAAAGATGTTAGTTGATACTCAATGAAAATCAAAGAGCAAACTAGGAAACTAGCCGCAGGCTGTACTTGAGTACGGCAAGGCGACGTTGACGTGGTTTGAAGAGATTTTCGAAGAGTATGAGTTTGAAGTTGCTTATTTCAAGCCTTTTTGTGCGTCTTCAATCATGAGTTTTGTTGATTCAAGTCCGCCTCCGCTTAGATACCAGAGGTCTGGTGTTAGTTGGATAATCTTACCATTTTTAGCAGCAGGAGTTTCAGCGATAAGGGCATTTTCTAGGACACCGTCGTTGCTAGAGTTGTCCCCACCGATGGCAAGGGTACGGTTGATGACAAAGATGATGTCAGGATTGATTTCTTTGACACTTTCAAAGCTGACTTCTTGTCCGTGGCGAGAATCTTCAAATTGAGTATCAGTTGGCTTGAATTTCAAGGTTTGATACAAGAAAGAAAAACGAGATTGGGCACCAAAGGCTGCCATTTTTCCTTCATTAAGGAGGATGGCAAGAGCTTTTTTGTCAGAGCTTTCATTCTTAGTAGCGACTTCTTGAATGCTCTTGTCTAGCTTGACTAATTCTTCCTTGGATTTCTGTGTACCAGTTTCACCAAAGGCGCTTGCTAAGGATTCTATATTAGCCTTGGTAGAAGTCCAGTAGTCGTCCTTGCTTGCTTGGAAGAGAACTGTTGGGGCGATTTCTTTGAATTTGTCTACGAATTTTTGTGTACGTATGGAAGCAATAATCAAATCAGGCTCAAGGGCGGCGATAGCTTCTAAATCAGGTTCTTTCATAGAACCAACATTTTTAACTTTTCCAGCTAGGTCTTTGAGATAGGTTGGTACTGTTTTTGTAGGCATTCCAACGATATTTTTTTCAAATCCTAGAGCACGAATAGTATCCGCAGCACCAAGATCAAAGGTCACAATTTTTTCAGGAACTTTTGAAAGTTTGACTTCGTCTAGTGAACTTTTAATGATTATCTCTGTTGGAGCAGAGTTGCTTGTTTCCGACTGACTAGTGCTTGAGTTTGTATTTGTACTGCATGCACCAAGTAGAAGCAAGAAGCTGGCCACTAGGGCAGTGAAATAAAGTTTAAGGGATGTTTTCATGATTTCTCCTTTTTAAAATGTGATAACGATTTAGGGAGTCTCTTGGTCTTATTGACTAAGAGACTGAAGGTTCTCTAACTTGAACTTCTATGTTACTAGCTATAGATACAGATCTTTTTGCCATTGATATCAGCTAGCGTGATGGAAATCTCATAGAGTTGACTGAGCAGGTCAGCCTGCATGATTTGATCTGTTCTTCCCTTGCTAAAGACTTGACCGTCCTTGAAGGCGACAATCTCATCTGCATACTGACTGGCCATGTTGATATCGTGGAGGACGATGATAATGGTCTTTCCGAGTTCCTCCACCAGTCTCCGAAGGATCTGCATCATGCTAACGCTTTGCTTGATATCAAGATTGTTGAGCGGTTCGTCTAGTAAGATAAAGTCCGTATCCTGGGCCAGTACCATAGCGATAAAGACGCGCTGGAGTTGTCCCCCAGACAGGCTATCGATGTAGCGGTCTTTTAAGTTGGTCAGTTCCAAATAGTCCAGGGTTTCTCGAATTTTCTCCCAGTCTTCTGGTCTCAGTCGACCTCGGCTGTAGGGAAAACGTCCAAAACTGACCAGTTCTTCAACAGTCAATTTGGCTTGGTAATTGATTTTCTGTTTTAGGATGGTTAGTTCTTGGGCCAGTTCTTGCGAATTCCAACTTTCGATTTCACGTCCTTTGATACTAAGAATTCCTTGATCTTTCTTGGTCAGTCTGCTCATGATGGAGAGGAGAGTCGATTTTCCAGCACCATTTGGACCAATGAAGGCTGTCAGTTTCTGAGGACTGACTTCAAGCGTAATACCTTGCAAAATATCCTGTTTTTGAATGGATTTGTCAATGTTTTCCAGTTTCACCGACGCGCCCTCCTATAAAGTAAGATAAAGAATAAGAAGCCACCCACACTCTCGATGATCATACTGATGCGAATTTCCAGAGCAAATACTCGTTCAATCAGGGCTTGCCCCAAGGTCAAACTGATAAATCCAACCAGAATGGCCACGATAAAGAGCAACTTGTGCCGATAGTCTTTGACGATTAGGTAGGTGAGATTGGCCAGCATAAAGCCGAAGAAGGCCATAGGCCCTACCAAGGCAGTGGCAGTTGAGGTCAAAAGCACGATGCCCCAGAGGAGTTCTCTCTGTTCTTTTTCAACATCGAGTCCCAATATCTGAGCCGTTTCTCTTTGTAGGTGCAAGACATCCAGAATGACTGCTTTCCGAAAGAAAAAGATGGTCAAAGCAAGGATAATCAGAGAACCAATGGCTAGGATGGAAGTGTTGAGATGCTGAAAGGAGGCAAAGAGACTGTTCTGCAGTTTATCGTATTCATTTGGATCCATCAGGACCTGAAGGAAGGTACTGATATTTCGAAAGAGACTTCCGAGGGCTAGACAGATCAGCAGGATAAAGACCAGGTCTTGCTTCATCAGTGTCTTCAAGTAGCCTTGTAAGGCGAGAAAGAAGAGGGATTGGACGAGAAGTAAGATTAGGAATTCTAAAATAGGAGACTTACCAAGCTGAAGAAGCTTGCTTTCAAAAACCAGTAGTAGAGTTTGCAGTAGGACGTAGAAGGATTGGATTCCTAAAATACTAGGTGTTAGGAAGCGATTTTCTGTTAGGGTTTGAAAACTAATGGTTGAAATCCCAGTCGCGATAGCTACCAAGAGATAAACGACGATTTTTTGGGAACGCAACTTCCAAGCAAAGGCAGACAGATGGGTGATGGGCCAAAAGTAGAGGAGACAAGCTCCGATGGCAAGAATAATGAGAATCCAGAAGAGCTTGGTATGTTTGCTTTTAGACTGCATCTTTTCGTCCCCCTCTCCAAAGAAGTAGGATAAAGACGAGGCTGCCGATGATTCCTAGTAGAAGACTGACAGACAGCTCATAGGGCCGAATCAGAACTCGGGATAGGATGTCGCAGGCCAGAACTAGATTGGCACCGACCAGTGCGACCATGAGTTTGGTCTGACTTAGATTATCTCCATAGCGCTTGCGAACAAGATTGGGAACAATAACTCCGAGAAATGGTAAGCCACCCACGGTAATCATGGTGACACTTGTCGTTAGCGCCACCAGAAAGAGAGCTAGTTTTTCAAGTAAGGAGTAGGAAATCCCCAAACTTTCACTGGTTTCTTTTCCTAGATTCATGATGGTAAAGGTTTGGGATAATTTCCAAACGGCTATTAGGATAATGAGGCCTAAGAAGAGCCACTCATACTGATGGGTCTGAATCATGGAGAAGGACCCCTGGGTCCAAGCAGTCATACTCTGAACCAGATTGAACCGATAGGCGATAACTTCTGTCACAGAACCGATAATCCCACTATAAATAATCCCAATTAGAGGTAACATCCACCTTTCCTTTACAGTAAAAATGGTCATAAAGGCTAGGAAGAAGAAGGTAAATAAGATGGATGAAACAAAAGCAAAGACCATCTTTTGGGTCAGACTAGCCGATGGAAAGACAAAGAGGCTCAATACCATTCCTAGTTTGGCGGCTTCAGTAGTCCCAACTGTACTCGGTGCAGCAAACTGATTTTGGGTAATAGTCTGCATGAGAAGTCCTGCCATACTCATGCTAGATGCAGTCAGGAGAATGCTGATGGTTCTTGGGAGACGTGATTCTTGAAAGAGAAGCCAGGTCTGCTGGTCGAAATCAAAGAGCTTTCCCCATGAAAAATCACTGGTTCCAATGCTAATAGAGAGAAAGACTAGGAGTAGAAGTAAGCCAATTAAATAATGAGAAAGTTTCATACCCTGCCCTTTCATGTAGATTTGGTATTGAAAGATACCTGCAGATATAAATGTAACACGATTTTTCTAATCTGTCAATAAATTTTCTGATAATTTAATGAATGAAACAAGGAGAGAGCAACAAGACTTTCTCCTTTGTTATCCTATTCTAAAATGTTTTTACCTTCTTTAACCCGCCAATGATAATCCGATAAAATAATATCTTCAAGAGAGTAACTAGCCTTCCAATCAAGATATTGTTTAGCTTTTGATGCGTCTGCTAGGACGCTAGCTGGGTCCCCAGCACGGCGAGCAACAATTTTGTGCGGTATTTTTTGATTCAGTAATTCTTCAGCAGTTTTAAAGATTTCTTTGACGGTATAGCCTTTTTCAGTTCCTAAGTTAAAGATTTGAGAAGAACTGTTTTCTTGAAATAGGTAGTTCATTCCTTTAACATGAGCCTGTGCAAGATCCAAGACATGAATGTAATCTCGAATACATGAACCGTCACGTGTATCGTAGTCATCTCCAAATATTTTTAGGCTATCATTTTGTCCCAATGCAGTCTTGTTGATGTTAGGAATGATGTGAGTTGGATTTTTCACTCGCAGACCGTTTGAAGCATCCATTTCAGCCCCAGCAACATTAAAGTAACGGAAAATAACATATTTCCAATCGTAGCGATTGGCCATCCAGTAAATCATTCGTTCACCCATCAGTTTTGTCTCTGCATAAGGGTTGACAGGGTCGAGCAGGGTATCTTCAGTTGCTGGCTTGTCAATACAGTTATTACCATAGAGAGAAGCAGTCGAAGAGAACATGATTTTTTGAATGCCAACTTCAGATAAGACTTTGAGAACTTGGTTCATACCAGCAACATTGGCAGTGAAGTATTTACTTGGGTTTTCAATACTTTCGCTCACAACAATTTCACCTGCACAATGTAGAACAGCGTCAACCTTGTTTTCTTCCAAGTAAGTTTTTAAAGCACTAGCATCATAAACATCCAGTTGTTTAAAGCTAGCACGACTATCCACAGCCGAACGATTTCCTGTAGAGAGATTATCGAGGACATGCACCTGGTAGCCAGCATTTAAAAGAGCTTTAACGGTATGGGAGCCAATGTAGCCAGCTCCACCTGTAACAAGAATTGTTTTGGTCATGATTTTTTCCTTTTCCTATTTTTGTCCTATTTTAAAGAAAGAAGAAGGGAAAGTCAACTATTTTCTGTAAAACATATGAAAAAATCTGAACAATTTTGGCATAGGATTGTTTTTTTGTTTGGAATTAATGTTTACGTTGATGTTGAAATGCTCATATAGAAGAGAATACTATCCTTTTCTAAGATAGAGCAGGACTAAGATACTAACTTAGAAATCCACCTTCCCGCTATCCTTCTCCTATAAAAAGTGGTAAAATGGATGAAAGAAGGAAGGAATTGGAATGACAACATTATTTTCAAAAATCAAAGAAGTAACAGAACTTGCTGCAATCTCGGGTCACGAAGCCCCTGTTCGTGCCTATCTTCGTGAAAAGTTGACACCGCACGTGGATGAAGTCGTAACAGATGGCTTGGGTGGTATTTTTGGTATCAAACATTCAGACGCTGCGGATGCACCGCGCGTCTTGGTCGCTTCTCATATGGATGAAGTTGGTTTTATGGTTAGCGAAATCAAGCCAGACGGTACCTTCCGTGTGGTTGAAATCGGTGGTTGGAATCCTATGGTGGTCAGCAGCCAACGTTTCAAACTCTTGACTCGTGATGGTCGTGAAATACCAGTGATTTCGGGTTCTGTTCCGCCACATTTGACACGTGGAACAGGTGGACCAACCATGCCAGCTATTTCAGATATTATTTTTGATGGTGGGTTTGCGGATAAGGCTGAGGCAGAAAGCTTTGGCATCCGTCCTGGTGACACCATTGTTCCAGATAGTTCTGCAATCTTGACAGCAAATGAAAAAAATATCATCTCAAAAGCTTGGGACAACCGCTACGGAGTCCTCATGGTAAGCGAGCTGGCAGAAGCCTTGTCAGGTCAAAAACTCGGAAATGAACTCTATCTTGGCTCGAACGTCCAAGAAGAGGTTGGTCTTCGTGGTGCTCATACATCTACAACCAAGTTTGATCCAGAAGTCTTCCTAGCAGTTGATTGCTCACCAGCAGGTGATGTCTACGGTGGCCAAGGCAAGATTGGGGATGGAACCTTGATTCGCTTCTACGATCCAGGTCACTTACTCCTCCCAGGGATGAAGGATTTCCTTTTGACAACAGCTGAAGAAGCTGGTATCAAGTACCAATACTACTGTGGCAAAGGCGGAACAGACGCTGGCGCAGCCCATCTGAAAAATGGTGGTGTCCCATCTACAACAATTGGTGTTTGCGCTCGTTATATCCATTCTCACCAAACCCTCTATGCGATGGATGACTTCCTAGAAGCTCAAGCTTTCTTACAAGCCTTGGTGAAGAAATTGGATCGTTCAACGGTTGACTTGATTAAAAATTATTAAACTTAAGGAGGTGGTAGGGATGGTAGAACCAAACCTAGAAAGCCTTGTAAAAGATCTTTACAATCATGCTCGACATGATTTGAGTGAAGATTTAGTTGCTGCTCTCCTAGAGACTGCAAAAAAACTGCCTACTACAAATGAGCAATTGTTGGCAGTTCGTCTCTCAGGCCTGGTCAATCATGAATTGCTCCTAAATCCCAAACATCCAGCACCTGAGTTGCTCAACTTGGCTCGTTTTATCAAAAGAGAAGAAGCAAAGTACAGAGGAACTGCAACTTCTGCGCTTATGTACGGAGAGCTCTTTAAAATGCTTTGATTCCATTGTGAATCAAAGCATTTTTTTATATGGCAGAAAAGCTATTCTTGATTAGGAGAAGAAAAAAGCCATCCTATTTAGGATAGCTTCTTGGTACTTATACTCAATGAAAATCAAAGAGCAAACTAGGAAACTAGCCGCAGGCTGTACTTGAGTACGGCAAGGCGACGTTGACGTGGTTTGAAGAGATTTTCGAAGAGTATTAGATTTGTTCAGCAATGACCTTTTCAGCTAAATTCATAGCGTGGTCAGACACTCGAGTGTAGTGGGAAATGATGTCGATAAAGTTGACCCCAGCTTGTGTTGAACACTCGCCCTTGTTAAGGCGTTTGATATGGGTCTTTCTGAGAACACGCTCTATATTGTTGATTTCTTTATGGCGTTCAATCAGACTTTGAGCTTTTTCAATATCATTGTTTTCTACACTATCAAGGGCATCCTTGATAAAGCCAGTGGTCTTTTGATAGATATCAGCCAATTCCTGCAAAGCAGCTTCAGAGAACTCAACATTTTTACGTTGAAGGTAGTCAGTCAGATTGATTAGGGCTTCTGCGTGGTCCCCAATCCGTTCCAAATCACGGGATGAATCCAGGATGTTGGTCAGCACTTCACTTTCTTTCTGGCTAAGAGCCTCGCTTGAAAGAGTAATCAGGTAACGAGTCAATTTTTCATCAATGGTATTGATGGCTTCTTCTGTCTTGTGGCCTTTTTCAGCAACCTTTTCATTAAGGTCAATGATGTAGTTGTAAGAAAGGTCAAAGGCTTTAGAAGCATAATTTCCTAAGTGTAGGAGTTCTTTTTTCGCGTTTCCGAGAGCGATTGATGGAGCTTGTTTAATCAAATGCTCATCAAGGTAAAGCGGCTCGTACTTCACAACTTCATCTTCACCAGGGATGAGCTTAGTTACAAAGAAAGCCAAGGCTCCGATGAAGGGAAATTGTACGATGGTGTTACTTACGTTAAAGGCACCGTGAGAGAAGGCAATAGTCATCTCAGGTGATAGGTGAAGGAGTGCTTGGAAGTACTCAATCATAGCAGTGAAGGGGCCTAAGAAGATTAAGCAAAGAATAGTTCCTAAAACGTTAAAGGTAACGTGGGTCGCAGCAACGCGTTTCGCCGAGACATTGGCTCCAGCTGCCGCGATGATAACGGTTAAAGTTGTCCCGATATTATCTCCGAAGAGAACTGGTAGAGAACCATTAAGGTCAAGGAATCCACCTGCATAGAGACCTTGCAAAATCCCGATTGTTGCAGAAGAAGCTTGGATGAGAACGGTAATCACTGCTCCAGCAAAAACTCCTAAAATAGGATTTTGTCCCAAGGTTACCATATATTCCTTGAATTGTGGTAAATCTTTAAGAGGACTCATACCAGCACTGATGAGGTTGAGGGCGTAGAAGATTCCCCCTACACCAAACAGGATGCGCCCGATATTGTTTGCTGTTCTGTTTTTTGTAAAGAAGAGGAACATGGTTCCAAGGAAAATTAGGGGTAAAGCATACTCGCCAAGCTTGAAACCGATGATAAAGGAAGTAACAGTGGTTCCGATGTTGGCTCCCATGATAATTCCGATAGCCTGTCTAAGAGTGAGAAGACTAGCGCTGACCAGTCCAACAGTGATAACTGTAACCCCTGTACTTGACTGAATCAGGGCAGTTACGACAATCCCGACTAGAACACCTAAAAAGGGATTGCTGGTGTACTTGTCAATGTAAAAACGAAGGCGATCTCCAGCAGCTTGTTGCAAACCGTCTCCCATGGTCTTGATACTATACAAGAATAGTCCCAGACCACCTAAAAAGTGAAATAAAATTTCCTGCCAATTAATGGACATTTCTTTTTCCTCCGAAAAATAATAACGGAATTTCTCCTATTCTATTTTAAAGGATAAAAGTAAATCTAACAAGTGTTAAGCTAAGATTTTAGAAAGAAAATTCGTTAGGAAAATAAAAAATAATACACTATAATATGACATGAAGATTAAATATCGAAAAATCTTGTGAAATCTTTCCTTATATTTCCAAAGTGTGATATAATAGTTTCGAATAAAATAAATAAAGGGGTTTTTGTAACATGGCAAAACTTACTGTTAAAGACGTTGACTTGAAAGGTAAAAAAGTCCTCGTTCGTGTTGACTTCAACGTACCATTGAAAGATGGCGTAATCACTAACGACAACCGTATCACAGCAGCTCTTCCAACTATTAAGTACATCATCGAACAAGGTGGACGTGCAATTCTTTTCTCTCACCTTGGACGTGTGAAAGAAGAAGCTGATAAAGCTGGTAAATCACTTGCTCCTGTAGCAGCAGACTTGGCAGCAAAACTTGGTCAAGATGTTGTTTTCCCAGGTGTAACTCGTGGTGCTGAATTGGAAGCAGCAATCAACGCTCTTGAAGATGGACAAGTTCTTTTGGTTGAAAACACTCGTTACGAAGATGTTGACGGCAAAAAAGAATCTAAAAACGATCCTGAACTTGGTAAATACTGGGCATCACTTGGAGATGGTATCTTCGTAAACGATGCATTCGGTACAGCTCACCGTGCACACGCATCTAACGTTGGTATCTCAGCAAACGTTGAAAAAGCAGTTGCTGGTTTCCTTCTTGAAAACGAAATTGCTTACATCCAAGAAGCAGTTGAAACTCCAGAACGTCCATTCGTTGCTATCCTTGGTGGTTCAAAAGTTTCAGACAAGATTGGTGTTATCGAAAACTTGCTTGAAAAAGCTGATAAAGTCCTTATCGGTGGTGGTATGACTTACACATTCTACAAAGCACAAGGTATCGAAATCGGTAACTCACTTGTAGAAGAAGACAAATTGGATGTTGCGAAAGCTCTTCTTGAAAAAGCAAATGGTAAATTGATCTTGCCAGTTGACTCAAAAGAAGCTAACGCATTTGCTGGTTACACTGAAGTGCGTGACACTGAAGGTGAAGCAGTTTCTGAAGGCTTCCTTGGTCTTGACATCGGTCCAAAATCTATCGCTAAATTTGATGAAGCTTTGACTGGTGCCAAAACAGTTGTATGGAACGGACCTATGGGTGTATTTGAAAACCCAGATTTCCAAGCTGGTACAATCGGTGTGATGGATGCTATCGTGAAACAACCAGGTGTTAAATCAATCATCGGTGGTGGTGACTCAGCTGCTGCAGCGATTAACCTTGGACGTGCAGATAAGTTCTCATGGATCTCTACTGGTGGAGGCGCTTCAATGGAACTTCTTGAAGGTAAAGTATTGCCAGGTTTGGCTGCACTTACAGAAAAATAATTTCAGCCCGTTAGTCTCTACAAAATCCTGATTTTGTAGAAAAAGGAACAAAACTGAAACGTTAACAAAAAGGTGGCTATGTCACCTTTTTGTGTTAGTGTAGGTATTTGTGACGCGGTGGTGGGGCATCAATGGAGCTTCTTGAAGGTAATACTCTTCGAAAATCTCTTCAAACCACGTCAACGTCGCCTTGCCGTACTCAAGTACAGCCTGCGGCTAGTTTTCTAGTTTGCTCTTTGATTTTCATCGAGTATAAAGTTCTTCCAGGACTTGCAGCCTTGACAGAAAAATAAGATTAACTAAATGAATCAAAGAAGAGAGGGATGAAAGTTCCTCTTTTCTTTTGCTTAAAATAAAAACGCTTCCTCTCAACTATTGCTCATAAAAATCACTAATTTATGATAAAATGGAAATAGAAAGTTGAGATTATGAGTTATTTTAAAAAATATAAATTCGATAAATCCCAGTTCAAACTTGGTATGCGAACCTTTAAAACAGGTATTGCTGTTTTTCTAGTTCTCTTGATTTTTGGCTTTTTTGGCTGGAAAGGTCTTCAAATCGGAGCTTTGACAGCTGTTTTTAGCTTGAGGGAGAGTTTTGATAAGAGTGTTCATTTTGGGACTTCGCGTATTCTAGGCAATAGTATCGGTGGCTTCTATGCTCTGGTCTTCTTCCTATTAAATGGCTTTTTCCATGAAGCTTTTTGGGTAACTTTAGTAGTTGTTCCAATCTGTACCATGTTAACCATTATGACAAATGTAGCCATGAATAACAAAGCAGGTGTTATTGGCGGTGTAGCAGCTATGTTAATCATTACCCTATCGATTCCGAGCGGTGAAACGATTTTGTACGTGTTTGCGCGTGTATCGGAAACTTTTATGGGAGTTTTTGTCGCAATTCTGGTAAATTACGATATTGACCGCATTCGTCTCTTTTTAGAAAAAAAAGAAAAATAATGTTACATTTTATAACATTATCAATTGACGTTTGTCTTTTTTTAGACTATAATAGACAGAAAGAAGGAAATTGTAAATGAAGGAAAAAGAATTTCGCCGAAATATGGCTGTTTTTCCTATTGGCAGTGTTATGAAGTTGACCGACCTATCAGCACGTCAGATTCGTTATTATGAAGATCAAGAGTTGATTAAACCTGATCGAAACGAAGGAAACCGTCGCATGTATTCCTTGAATGACATGGATCGTCTGCTTGAAATCAAAGATTATATCTCTGAAGGTTATAATATCGCTGCCATTAAGAAAAAATATGCTGAACGTGAAGCGAAATCCAAGAAAGCGGTGAGTCAGACTGAGGTGCGTCGTGCACTTCACAATGAACTCCTCCAGCAGGGGCGCTTTGCTTCAGTACGGTCACCTTTTGGTCGCGGTTAGGCAACCGCAAGTAGTCATACATTAAGGAGAAAACTCATGCCAATCACAGCTGCAGATATTCGTCGGGAAGTCAAGGAAAAAAATGTTACCTTTATTCGTCTTATGTTCTCAGATATTTTGGGGACGATGAAGAACGTCGAAATTCCTGCTACAGATGAACAGTTAGATAAAGTCTTGTCAAACA
Organism: Streptococcus sp. UMB0029; assembly: GCF_002871495.1. Taxonomy (GTDB): domain Bacteria; phylum Bacillota; class Bacilli; order Lactobacillales; family Streptococcaceae; genus Streptococcus. The sequence goes on along the minus strand of NZ_PNGD01000004.1, from coordinate 52,249 downwards.
AGGCTATGTTTGATGGATCTTCTATCGAAGGTTTTGTACGTATCAATGAATCAGATATGTACTTGCATCCTGACTTGGATACATGGACAGTCTTCCCTTGGGGAGATGAAAACGGAAGTGTTGCAGGTTTGATCTGTGATGTCTATACAACAGAAGGTGAACCATTTGCAGGTGACCCTCGTGGTAATTTGAAACGTGCTCTCCGTCACATGGAAGAAGTAGGATTCAAATCCTTCAACCTTGGACCAGAGCCAGAATTCTTCCTATTTAAATTGGATGAAAATGGAGACCCAACACTTGAAGTGAATGACAAGGGTGGCTACTTTGATTTGGCGCCTACTGACCTTGCGGACAATACACGTCGTGAGATTGTCAATGTCTTGACCAAAATGGGATTTGAAGTAGAAGCGAGTCACCATGAGGTTGCGGTTGGACAACATGAGATTGACTTTAAGTACGATGAAGTTCTCCGTGCTTGTGATAAGATTCAAATCTTTAAACTTGTTGTTAAAACCATTGCTCGCAAACATGGTCTTTATGCAACCTTTATGGCAAAACCAAAATTTGGTATTGCTGGATCAGGTATGCACTGTAATATGTCCTTGTTTGATGCAGAAGGAAATAATGCCTTCTTTGATCCAAATGATCCAAAAGGAATGCAGTTGTCAGAAACGGCTTATCATTTCCTTGGTGGTTTGATCAAGCATGCCTATAACTATACTGCTATCATGAACCCAACAGTTAACTCATACAAACGTTTGGTTCCGGGTTATGAAGCTCCTGTTTACATTGCTTGGGCTGGTCGTAACCGTTCGCCACTTGTGCGCGTACCTGCTTCACGCGGTATGGGAACTCGTCTTGAGTTGCGTTCAGTGGATCCAATGGCGAACCCTTATATCGCTATGGCGGTTCTTTTGGAGGTTGGTTTGCATGGTATTGAAAACAAAATCGAAGCACCAGCTCCTATCGAAGAAAATATCTACATCATGACAGCAGAAGAGCGTAAGGAAGCTGGTATTACAGACCTTCCATCAACTCTTCACAACGCTTTGAAAGCTCTGACTGAAGATGAAGTTGTCAGAGCAGCTCTTGGAGAACATATCTATACTAGTTTCCTTGAAGCTAAACGAATTGAATGGTCAAGTTATGCAACTTTCGTTTCACAATGGGAAATTGATAACTATTTAGATCTTTACTAATATAGAAGAAAGATTGCCTGAGGGCGGTCTTTTTTTCTTGCTTTTTATATCGAGGTGTGATATATTTTATATAACGAAGTGCGATATATCGAACTGAATAGGAGGTGCTTATAAATGGAATTAACGGATAAGATTCGTCGAGTTTATCTTCCGATGACGGAAACGGGTTTTTATATCTTGTTCTGTCTGCAAAAGGAAGGTCATGGTTATAGTATTACGCAAAAGGTCAAGGAGATGACAGATTCACAAGTTTCGATTAGTCCTGGAACTATGTATGGAACCTTGTCAAAGATGGAAAAGGATGGTTTGATTTCCTTTGTCCGCGAAGAGGAAAAACGGAAAATCTATCAGATGACAGACTTGGGACGAAAAGTTTTGGAGATTGAATTGAAGCGTATTGAACGCCTCTACAGAAATAGTCGGGAAGAAGTATGATGGAAAAGAAAATTGTTTATCGAATTTTTACAATTGCGGATTATGAGAGAGAGGCTCTATACTTTAGAGAAATGCATGCTAAGGGCTGGAAACTTAGGAAAGTAAGCTATTCTATCTTATTGTTTGCAGTTAAGTATACCTTTGAAAAATGTCACCCTGAGCAAGTGTCTTATCAGTTGGATTTTTACCCAATGGAAAAATCAGAGAGAGCCTCCTATTTACAACTATTTAAAGACTGTGGTTGGGAGCATATTACAGACTTTAATAGTTTTTCCTATTTTAGAAAAGCACATTCTGAAATTGAATCGAATGCAGAATTTGAAATCTATAATGACGCTGCTGGGAAGTTGACTATGGTTAATCGCATTTTAAGACTGCGATTAGTACCTGTTTTATTTTTGCTAGCCATACATATACCATTCTTACTTAAATTGCTCAATAGAAGTAATGCGTATGGTCTATGGAGTTTACTTGCGGTTGGGCTAGATATTTTCTTGTCTTTAATCCTTTTGTTAATAGTTGCCTATATTAGCTGGAAGTTATGGCATAAAAAGAAGGAATTATCAGATTTATGATAGGGTAAGTATGCTCAAAATTGGAGGGGAAGTCATGATAAATAAAAAGCAATTTCGGATTTTCACTATTCTTGATTTGGACAAGGAAGAAGAATATTTACATGAGATGCATTTGAAAGGGTGGAGGTATAGAACTAGTCGTTTTGGTTTTTTCTATTTTGACCAATGTCAATCAGACGATATCATCTACCGTATCTATGATTCTAGATTTCTTAAAAAGTATAAGCAAGAGCTGCAAGATTTTCGAAATAGAGGTTGGGAATTGATAGAAATAGGTTTTTGTTCAATTCTTCGTAAATCATCTTCTGATTTACTTCCAGAGGATCAAGTCTATATGAGTAAGGATTTCAGATGGGCAGTCATGCGATATAGACTTCGTTCATGTACAGCTACTTTCTTAGGTGGTCTTGTTATTTGTATGAGTTTATTTAAAGAAGAGCTTGCTATGTCTTTCTTCATTATTTTTGTTTTGTATGCTTTCATGATTTCTTATCTAATCTATGGTTATTTCAGACTAAAAAGGAAATATCGAGTAGATAAACAGTAAGGTTCTAGGTCTTTAGACTGATTTTTAGCACTCTTGGTAAAAGAGTGCTAATTTTTTGAGTTTTTGTCTTGACATTCTCTTTTAAGGGTGTATAATAGAATCATAAGTTAGCACTTGAGTGTATCGAGTGCTAATCGATCAGACAGAGAGGAGTGATGAGATGGTTACAGAGCGTCAGCAGGATATTCTAAATCTGATTATTGACATCTTTACCAAAACGCACGAACCTGTCGGATCCAAAGCCTTGCAAGAGTCTATTAACTCTAGCAGTGCAACCATTCGTAATGATATGGCAGCTCTAGAAAAGCAAGGTTTGCTTGAGAAGGCCCATACTTCAAGTGGTCGGATGCCAAGTGTTGCTGGTTTTCAGTACTATGTGAAACACTCACTGGATTTTGACCGACTGGCTGAAAATGAGGTTTATGAGATTGTCAAAGCCTTTGATCAGGAATTCTTCAAACTGGAGGATATTCTGCAAGAGGCTGCTAACCTACTGACAGACCTGAGTGGCTGTACGGTAGTAGCACTGGATGTTGAGCCGAGCAGGCAACGTTTGACAGCCTTTGATATCGTTGTTTTGGGGCAACATACAGCCTTGGCAGTATTCACCTTAGACGAATCGCGCACGGTTACTAGTCAGTTTCTGATCCCAAGGAACTTCTTGCAGGAGGATTTGCTGAAACTGAAGAATATCATTCAGGAACGTTTCCTCGGTCACACCGTTCTAGATATTCACTACAAGATTCGAACGGAGATTCCGCAGATTATCCAGCGTTACTTTACAACAACGGATAATGTCATTGATCTCTTTGAACACATTTTTAAGGAAATGTTCAACGAAAACATTGTGGTGGCGGGCAAGGTCAATCTCTTGAATTTTGCTAATCTGGCAGCCTATCAGTTTTTTGATCAACCGCAAAAGGTGGCCTTGGAGATTCGTGAAGGGTTGCATGAAGATCAGATGCAAAATGTTCGTGTTGCGGACAGTCAAGAGTCCTGTCTAGCAGACCTAGCAGTGATTAGTAGCAAGTTCCTCATTCCTTATCGGGGAGTTGGAATTCTAGCCATTATCGGTCCAGTCAATCTGGATTACCAACAGCTAATCAACCAAGTCAATGTGGTCAATCGTGTGTTAACCATGAAGTTGACAGATTTTTACCGCTACCTTAGCAGTAATCATTACGAAGTACATTAAGATTGAAATCATTAAAGGAGGCGAAAATGGCCCAAGATATAAAAAATGAAGAAGTAGAAGAAGTCCAAGAAGAGGAAGTTGTGGAAACAGCTGAAGAAACAACTCCTGAGAAGTCTGAGTTGGACTTGGCAAATGAACGTGCAGATGAGTTCGAAAATAAATACCTTCGCGCTCATGCAGAAATGCAAAATATCCAACGCCGTGCAAACGAAGAGCGTCAAAACTTGCAACGTTACCGTAGCCAGGACTTGGCAAAAGCGATTCTTCCTTCTTTGGACAACCTAGAGCGTGCACTTGCAGTTGAAGGATTGACAGACGATGTGAAGAAGGGCTTGGAGATGGTGCAAGAAAGCTTGATTCACGCTTTGAAAGAAGAAGGAATCGAAGAAATCGCAGCTGACGGTGAATTTGACCATAACTACCATATGGCTATCCAAACTCTCCCAGCAGACGATGAACACCCAGCAGATACCATCGCCCAAGTCTTCCAAAAAGGCTACAAACTCCATGACCGCATCCTGCGCCCAGCCATGGTAGTTGTCTATAACTAGGCAATTCTGACGGTAGCTAAAGCAACTCGTCAGAAAACGGCAATCGCTATGGCGTTTGCCTAGCCTCCTTACTAACTCATCGTCGAAATAAAATCGATTTCGACTCCTCGTGTCGTAATTTACATAATAGCAAACTTGTCCGAAACGACACTAAACTATGAAGAAAGTTAAGAGGCAAGCCGGAGGCTTGCAAGGAAGATATTTCCTACCGTGGTGAAAGTTTCAGTAGCAAAAGCTACTGAAACAGGGGATTTTTGAGACAATAGGCTCAAAAATAAGTGATGAAATCCCGTAGGGAGTTGCTCACGTCCCCACCACTTAAGGGAAATATCAAAAATAGAAAATTAACTAACAAGGAGAAAACACATGTCTAAAATTATCGGTATTGACTTAGGTACAACAAACTCAGCAGTAGCAGTTCTTGAAGGAACTGAAAGCAAAATCATTGCAAACCCAGAAGGAAGCCGCACAACTCCATCTGTAGTCTCATTCAAAAACGGTGAAATCATCGTTGGTGATGCTGCAAAACGTCAAGCAGTTACAAACCCAGATACAGTCATCTCTATCAAATCTAAAATGGGAACTTCTGAAAAAGTTTCTGCTAACGGCAAAGAATACACTCCACAAGAAATCTCAGCTATGATTCTTCAATACTTGAAAGGCTACGCTGAAGATTACCTTGGTGAAAAAGTAACTAAAGCAGTTATTACAGTTCCAGCTTACTTCAACGATGCTCAACGTCAAGCAACAAAAGACGCTGGTAAAATCGCTGGTCTTGAAGTAGAACGTATCGTCAACGAACCAACTGCAGCCGCTCTTGCTTACGGTTTGGACAAGACTGACAAAGAAGAAAAAATCTTGGTATTTGACCTTGGTGGTGGTACATTCGACGTATCTATCCTTGAATTGGGTGACGGTGTTTTCGACGTATTGTCAACTGCAGGGGACAACAAACTTGGTGGTGACGACTTTGACCAAAAAATCATCGACCACTTGGTAGCAGAATTCAAGAAAGAAAACGGTATTGACTTGTCTACTGACAAGATGGCAATGCAACGTTTGAAAGATGCAGCTGAAAAAGCGAAGAAAGACCTTTCTGGTGTAACTTCAACTCAAATCAGCTTGCCATTTATCACTGCTGGAGAAGCTGGACCTCTTCACTTGGAAATGACTTTGACTCGTGCGAAATTTGACGATTTGACTCGTGACCTTGTTGAACGTACAAAAGTTCCAGTTCGTCAAGCCCTTTCAGATGCAGGTTTGAGCTTGTCAGAAATCGACGAAGTTATCCTTGTTGGTGGTTCAACTCGTATCCCAGCTGTTGTAGAAGCAGTTAAGGCTGAAACTGGTAAAGAACCAAACAAATCAGTAAACCCTGACGAAGTAGTTGCTATGGGTGCTGCGATCCAAGGTGGTGTGATTACTGGTGATGTTAAAGACGTTGTTCTTCTTGACGTAACACCATTGTCACTTGGTATCGAAACAATGGGTGGTGTCTTCACAAAACTCATCGACCGCAACACTACTATTCCAACATCTAAATCACAAGTCTTCTCAACTGCGGCAGACAACCAACCAGCCGTTGATATCCACGTTCTTCAAGGTGAACGCCCAATGGCAGCAGATAACAAGACTCTTGGACGTTTCCAATTGACAGACATCCCAGCTGCACCTCGTGGAATTCCTCAAATCGAAGTAACATTTGACATTGACAAGAACGGTATCGTATCTGTTAAGGCTAAAGATCTTGGAACTCAAAAAGAACAAACAATTGTTATCCAATCGAACTCAGGTTTGACTGACGAAGAAATCGACCGCATGATGAAAGATGCAGAAGCTAACGCTGAAGCAGATAAGAAACGTAAAGAAGAAGTAGACCTTCGTAACGAAGTAGACCAAGCTATCTTTGCGACTGAAAAGACTATCAAGGAAACTGAAGGCAAAGGATTCGACGCAGAACGTGACGCTGCTCAAGCTGCTCTTGATGACCTTAAGAAAGCTCAAGAAGACAACAACTTGGACGACATGAAAGCAAAACTTGAAGCATTGAACGAAAAAGCTCAAGGACTTGCTGTTAAACTCTACGAACAAGCCGCAGCAGCCCAACAAGCTCAAGCAGGAGCAGAAGGCGCACAAGCAACAGGAAATGCAGGCGATGACGTCGTAGACGGAGAGTTTACTGAAAAGTAAGATGCAAAGCCCGTTAAAACCTCACAGTGAAAATAGGAAATCTGACGCAGAAACTTTAGTTTCTAGGAAGATTTGTCTTTTTCACCAAGAGGTTAGGGAGTGCTCGATTTAGCATTACTAGTTTGATTTTTAAAACTCGAACGTCGTAATGATAGGAAGAAATCCAGAGGTTGCAACCCAGCCTCTGTTTTTCGATAAAAAGGGACTTACCTGATTTGTTTGGGTTTTATCTCATCAATATAAAAGAAAGGAATTGAACCCGACCTAAATCGAGGTTTGATTCACAATAACAATAGAAAGGAACAAGGGTGTTCGTAACTGAACACGGGCTACGGACCGTGCCAAAAAGATAGTTTTTTCTAGGACGCAAGCGTCCGTCGTCAAAACTCCTATTTTGCCTGTGTCCGTTTGACGCCCTTTGTATCTTGAATTATGAACAATACTGAATTTTATGATCGTCTGGGGGTGTCAAAAAACGCTTCGGCAGACGAGATCAAAAAGGCTTATCGTAAGCTTTCCAAAAAATATCACCCAGATATCAATAAGGAGCCTGGTGCTGAGGAAAAGTACAAGGAAGTTCAAGAAGCCTATGAGACTTTGAGTGACGACCAAAAACGTGCTGCCTATGACCAATACGGTGCTGCTGGTGCCAACGGTGGCTTTGGAGGCTTCGGTGGTGGAGCTGGCGGTTTCAACGGGGCAGGTGGCTTCGGTGGTTTTGAGGACATTTTCTCAAGTTTCTTCGGCGGAGGCGGTGCTTCACGCAATCCAAATGCCCCTCGTCAAGGGGATGATCTCCAATACCGTGTCAACTTGACTTTTGAAGAAGCTATTTTTGGAACTGAAAAAGAAGTTAAGTACAATCGTGAAGCAAGCTGTCGTACATGTAATGGCTCAGGTGCTAAGCCAGGAACAAGTCCAGTCACTTGTGGACGCTGTCATGGCGCTGGTGTCATTAACGTCGATACGCAGACTCCGCTTGGTATGATGCGTCGCCAAGTAACCTGTGATGTCTGTCACGGTCGTGGAAAAGAAATCAAAGATCCGTGTACAACTTGTCACGGAACAGGTCATGAAAAACAAGCCCATAGCGTACATGTCAAAATTCCTGCCGGTGTGGAAACAGGTCAACAAATCCGCCTAGCTGGTCAAGGAGAAGCTGGCTTTAATGGTGGACCTTATGGGGACTTGTATGTAGTAGTTTCTGTGGAAGCCAGCGACAAGTTTGAACGTGAAGGAACCACTATCTTCTACAATCTCAACCTCAACTTTGTCCAAGCAGCTCTTGGTGATACAGTTGATATCCCAACTGTTCACGGTGATGTTGAATTGGTTATCCCAGAGGGAACTCAGACTGGTAAGAAATTCCGCCTACGTGGCAAGGGAGCTCCAAGTCTTCGTGGCGGTGCAGTTGGTGACCAATACGTTACCGTTAATGTCGTAACACCGACAGGCTTGAACGACCGTCAAAAAGCAGCACTTAAAGAATTCGCAGCTGCTGGTGATTTAAAAGTTAATCCAAAGAAAAAAGGCTTCTTTGACCATATAAAAGATGCCTTTGAAGGAGAATAAACCAAAAGAGCCACTCGGCTCTTTTTAAAGCGTAAACAAGCCATATCCCGTCAACTATACACCACAATTTAGACAACTCATTCACCATTCCATAACTAATACTCTTCGAAAATCTCTTCAAACCACGTCAGCGTTGCCTTGCCGTATATATGTTACTGACTTCGTCAGTCTTATCTACAGCCTCAAAACAGTGTTTTGAGCTGACTTCGTCAGTTCTATCCACAACCTCAAAACGGTGTTTTGAGCAGCCTGCGGCTAGCTTCCTAGTTTGCTTTTTGATTTTCATTGAGTATAAATCAAATACTTTCCCAGACTTTCCGCCGTAATGAAAACACCTGAAATAGTTTTGTTTCAGGTGTTCGGAAACTTTGAGACCTAGGCTCAAAGTTTAGGTATGGAACTTCGAAGAAGGTCGCTACCGTCCGTCATTACTTAAGGAAAGTCTTAAAAAATCTATGAACTAAAAAGAGCCGTCGGGCTCTTTTTACTTATCTTCAATTTCCTGTGTTTCTTTGATCACAGCTAGTCTAGTCTGGATATCTTTTTCCAAGACCTTAAACTTGTAAGTTAGGTCTTCTTGGTATTCTTTGATCAGTTCTTTTTGCTGGTCGATGATTTGCAGGCTATTTTGGATAATATCCACATCGTCCTTGATAGCTTGAACGCGGTCAGTTGTATTCAAGACTTCATCTGTGATGGTTTGGCGATTTTTTGTGACCAGATAACTTCCGGCTGCAGCTCCTGCAAATAGTAGTAGGTTGGATAATTTCATGGCAACTCCTTAGGCGTTTTTGATGGTTTCAGCGACTTGGGCAAGTTTGTCAAAGTCTGGTTCGTGGGCGATAAAATCAATCTTGAGGTCATCGTCTGCACTGTAGCGAGGCACGAGGTGAACGTGGGTATGAAAGACTGTTTGCCCTGCGACTTCTTCGCAGTTAGCAATGATATTCATACCAGCGGCCTTAGTAGCTTTCATGACTTTTTGAGCCACTTTTGGTACTTGAGCAAAGAGTTGGCTGGCGCTAGAAGCGTCCATTTCCAAAAGATTGCGATAGTGTTCCTTTGGCACGACCAAGGTGTGTCCAGGTGTCACTTGAGAGATATCAAGAAAGGCAAGAACCTGCTCATCTTCGTATACTTTTGAAGCAGGAATTTCCCCTGCGATGATTTTACAAAAAATGCAATCTGACATAAAATCTACCTCTACTGTATTGAATTTTGATATAATATAGCTACATTATACCAGATTTGGAGAAAATATGTTAGAAATTAAAAACCTGACAGGTGGCTATGTCCATGTACCTGTCTTGAAAGATATATCCTTTACTGTTGAAAGTGGGCAGTTGGTTGGTTTGATTGGTCTCAATGGTGCTGGGAAATCGACGACAATCAATGAGATTATCGGTCTGTTGACACCTTATAGTGGCTCCATCAATATCAATGGCCTGACCCTGCAAGAAGATGCGACAAGCTACCGTAAGCAAATTGGCTACATTCCTGAGACACCTAGTCTGTATGAGGAATTGACCCTCAGAGAGCATATCGAAACGGTTGCCATGGCTTATGGTATTGAGCAGAAAGTGGCTTTTGAGCGAGTGGAACCTTTGTTGAAAATGTTCCGTCTGGACCAGAAATTAGACTGGTTTCCTGTTCATTTTTCAAAAGGGATGAAGCAGAAGGTCATGATTATCTGTGCTTTTGTGGTGGCTCCAAGTCTTTTCATCGTGGATGAGCCTTTCCTTGGTCTTGATCCGTTGGCTATTTCTGACTTGATCCAGCTTTTGGAAGTTGAAAAGCAAAAGGGCAAGTCCATTCTTATGAGTACCCACGTTCTGGACTCTGCGGAGAAGATGTGTGATGCTTTTGTCATTCTTCACAAAGGGGAAGTGCGTGCTAAGGGAAATCTTCTGCAACTGCGCGAAGCCTTTGATATGCCTGAGGCTAGTTTGAATGATATTTACTTGGCTCTGACCAAAGAGGAGGAGCTATGAAAGACTTGTTTTTAAAGAGAAAGCAGGCTTTTCGTAAGGAGTGTGTCGGTTATCTGCGCTATGTTCTCAATGACCACTTTGTCTTGTTCCTGCTTGTCCTGCTGGGCTTTCTAGCCTACCAATACAGTCAACTCTTACAACATTTTCCTGAAAATCATTGGCCTATCCTTTTGTTTGTAGGGATTACTTCTATTTTACTTTTGCTTTGGGGTGGAATTGCCACCTATATGGAGGCTCCAGACAAGCTCTTTCTCTTGGTTGGGGAAGAGGAAATCAAGCTCCATCTAAAACGTCAAACTAGCATTTCTCTAGTCTTTTGGCTCTTTGTCCAAACTCTTTTCTTGCTGTTATTTGCGCCGTTATTTTTGGCAATGGGTTCTGGCTTGCCAGTTTTTCTGGTCTATGTGCTCCTATTGGGGGTAGGAAAATATTTCCTCTTTCGTCAAAAGGCCAGCAAATTTTTCACTGGAACTGGTCTCAACTGGGACTTTGTCATTTCCCAAGAAAGCAAGCGCAAGCAAGTCTTGCTTCGTTTCTTTGCCCTCTTTACGCAGGTCAAGGGGATTTCAAACAGCGTCAAGCGTCGTGCCTATCTGGACTTTATCCTAAAGGCTGTTCAGAAGGTGCCTGGGAAGATTTGGCAAAATCTCTATCTGCGTTCTTATCTACGAAATGGAGACCTCTTTGCGCTCAGTCTCCGTCTGCTCTTGCTGTCCATACTGGCGCAGGTCTTTATCGAGCAAGCTTGGATTGCGACAGCAGTGGTGGTTCTCTTTAACTACCTCTTGCTCTTCCAGTTGTTGGCTCTCTATCACGCCTTTGACTACCAGTATTTGACCCAACTCTTTCCACTGGACAAGGGGAAAAAAGAAAAAGGCTTGCAGGCGGTAGTCCGAGGATTGACCAGTTTTGTTTTACTTGTGGAATTAGTTGTTGGGTTGATTACCTTCCAAGAAAAACTAGCCCTTCTAGCCTTGCTGGGTGCAGGTTTGGTTTTACAAGTCTTGTATTTGCCTTATCAGGTCAAACGTCAGATGCAGGACTAATCTTGCTTATATGACACTAAAAAAGAAGTTGAGTTCAGTTTGTCTCAGCTTCTTTTATTTTCTACAAGATAATGGTTGGTCCGTAGAGACTCAACTTGGTCTTGACTTGGTCAAAGTGGAAGCGGTCATAGGCCCGCCAAGCAGCGCGAGTAGGAGCATCTGGATCAAGAGCGCTGAGTCCCATGAGAAGACTGGAAGTCTGGTAAAATTTTTCCAGTTCAATCAAGAATCGATTGTCCACTGTCTCAGCCTTGGCTAGAAAACCAAGAATAGAGTCTAATTGCTCCTGAAAGCGGACGTCGTCAGCGGTTGCCTGTTTGCATGCTTGATAGACTTTGTTTAAGTCAGTAATCAAAGCTTGAGCTCTTTTGATAGGGTCTGTATCTGTCATGAGAATTCCTCCTTTAATCTGGGTGCCAGTCTTGTTTCTAGCAACTGTATTTTGATACTGTCATTCTATCACTTTTATCTTCTTTTTCACCATAAAATCTTTAATTGTTCTTGAAATTTCCTGAATGGTACTGTTAAGATTTTATGATAAAATAGTTGTAAGCTCATCATGATGTTGTAGAAAAATAATCCTTTTAGGAGCTTTCAAAGACTGTTTAGGATTGGGTGTGCTTGTATCAGAGTATTTTTGCTATTCTCTTTTTAGGAAGAAATCGAAACAAGGAGAGTAAGAAGATGAGAATATTTGTTTTAGAAGATGACTTTTCCCAACAGACTAGGATTGAAACGACGATTGATAAACTCTTGAAAGAACATCATATCACTCCCAGCTCTTTTGAGGTCTTTGGTAAGCCAGACCAACTGCTTGCAGAGGTGCATGAGAAGGGCGCCCATCAGCTATTCTTTTTGGATATTGAGATTCGAAATGAGGAGATGAAGGGGCTGGAAGTGGCTAGAAAAATTCGGGATCGAGATCCTTATGCTCTCATCGTCTTTGTGACGACTCACTCGGAGTTTATGCCTCTATCCTTTCGCTACCAAGTGTCTGCTTTGGACTACATTGATAAGGCCTTGTCAGCAGAGGAGTTTGAATCTCGTATCGAGACAGCCCTTCTCTATGCCAATAGTCAAGACAGTAAAACTCTAGCTGAAGATTGCTTTTACTTTAAATCAAAATTTGCCCAATTCCAGTATCCTTTTAAAGAGGTTTATTATCTCGAAACGTCGCCCAGAGCCCATCGTGTTATTCTCTATACCAAGACGGACAGGCTGGAATTTACAGCGAGTTTAGAGGAGGTTTTCAAGCAGGAGCCCCGTCTCTTGCAGTGCCACCGCTCTTTTCTCATCAATCCTGCCAATGTAGTTCGTTTGGATAAGAAAGAGAAACTTCTTTTCTTTCCTAATGGTGGAAGCTGTCTAATCGCCCGTTATAAGGTCAGGGAAGTGTCTGAGGCTATCAATAACTTACATTGAGCTAGGAGAACTTATGTATAATATTTGGATTATATTGTATACACTTGTTACTCAGGGACTAGAAATTGTCATTTTCTTTAAGGTGGATGGAATTGGTCTCACTTTTGAGAGGATTTTTAAGGCTTTTCTTTTTAAGATACTATTGGCCTTTGTTTTTGTAATGATTAGCTATATAGTAGGAAATCATTACCTATCTTATTTTATGGAACCCTTGTACGGTATAGGCTTGTCTTTCTTATTGTTAAGAGGGCTTCCTAAAAAACTCCTTTTCTTTTATGGTCTCTTTCCAATGATATTGGTGAATCTCTTTTATAGAGGTCTTTCTTATTTTGTGCTTCCATTTTTGGGACAAGGGCAAGTATATAATGACTACTCATTTACTGGGTTATGTATAATAATTTTCAATTTCTTCATTTCTCTAGCCTTTTTGAAATGGTTAGACTATGATTTCACTAGCTTGAGAAGGGAGATTCTAGATAAAGGTTTTCAAAAGTCCCTGACTAAGATTAACTGGATAATGGGGGCTTACTATCTAGTCATGGAAAATCTATCTTTCTTTGAATATGAACAGGGGATTCAATCAACGACTGTTCGCCATCTCATCCTAGTCTTTTACCTGCTCTTTTTTATGGGGATGATCAAGAAATTGGATACCTATTTGAAGGACAAACTTCATGAGAGACTGGACCAAGAGCAGGTCTTGCGCTACAGAGATATGGAACGCTATAGTCGGCATATAGAGGAACTTTACAAGGAAGTCCGGAGTTTTCGCCATGACTACACCAACCTCTTGACCAGCTTACGTCTGGGCATTGAAGAGGAGGATATGGAGCAGATAAAAGAGGTCTACGACTCGGTCTTAAAGGATTCCAGTGAAAAATTGCAGGACAATAAATATGATCTTGGACGACTCGTGAATATTCGTGATAAAGCCCTCAAAAGTCTCCTAGCAGGAAAGTTTTTAAAGGCCAGGGATAAGAAGATTGTCTTTAATGTCGAAGTTCCTGAGGAGATTCAGGTTGAGGGGATGAGCCTACTTGATTTTCTAACCATTGTGTCTATCCTTTGTGACAACGCTATTGAAGCCAGTGCAGAGGCTAGTCAACCTCACGTTTCAATCGCCTTTTTAAAAAATGGAGCACAGGAGACTTTTATCATTGAAAATTCCATTAAAGAAGAGGGCATAGATATTTCTGAGATTTTCTCCTTTGGAGCCAGTTCTAAAGGGGAGGAGAGAGGAGTTGGTCTCTATACCGTTATGAAAATTGTGGAAAGCCATCCCAATACCAGTCTCAATACCACCTGCAAAAATCAAGTCTTTCGTCAGGTACTTACTGTGATACATGCAGAATGATAAAAAATAAGACCGAGAGTTCTTGTTTCTCGGTCTGTATGGTTGAATAGTCAATCAAAGTAGTTTTGAGTTACAGTAAATTGCTTGTATGAAATAATTTTCTCTATCATCAACTATCGGGAGAGGTTTCTAATTTTTGAAATCTAATTCTGATATATCTACTTTTTATTTTTAGTTTTTAATAATCCTATTATAGATAGAGTTATTAAAGTTATGGACATTAAACTGCTAAAAATAAATACTTTTGATGTTAATCCAATAGAAAATAGTAATATTCCATAAAAAATATTGGATATATAATAAATCTTACTCTTCATGATTACTTGCCTCCGAATATAGATTTTTGCCGTGTTACAAATGTGACAAGTTTAGTATAGCACTGTTTTTAAAAAAATTTCATCCAAATCTTGAATGGTTATTGAAACATCTTGAATTGAACAAAGAACTTTCTCCTTACCAAAATAACGAATATCATTCATAAACCGAAAAATAATATATGTTATCATTATTTTTTGCTATAATGGTTAATGAGCTTACCATTCTTGTCTTCAATAAAAAATCAGTATTTGAAGAAAACTAGGAAACTAGTTATAGACAGTACTGCTTTACGGCGAGATGGTGTTGCAATAGTTTGAAGAATATTTCTTGGGTTCGAAACAAAATACTATAGTATGTGAGGTGTCATAAATGAATAAGAAATCCTTTTTTATCATCTGTTCTACGTTGATCATAGCATCGAATCTTCTCATGATTTCCGTGGTGAACAAGGGAGAAGCAACGTGGAGCAATCTGTTTGTGATTGCTATAGCCTGTGTTATGCTACCATCCTTTTTATATGCAGTTGAAAACCAACTGACTTCATTGATAAGAGGAGAATCAATACTCCTGATTCAGTTGGCAGTTATATCCCTACTCCGTCTTGTCAATAGAATAGGGAGGACGCCTGAAATCCTAAACATTATCATTACCCTTCTAGCTTTGGCAAGTGGGACAGCTGCTATCCTTGTTGCAATCATGAGAATATATGAGAACAGACGGAAGTAAGGGTGAATAGTTAGGTCTTTACGTTGTTAAATTCCCCTAGGGCAAGTATGTTTTTCATGCTTGCTTTTTTTCTTTTTTACAATTCAAGATGTTTTGATGACCATTTATGATTTGGATGGAAAATTTTAAAAAATAGTAGTATACTAACCTTATTAAGGTTGTAATAGGACGAAAGTAAAAAGAGGTATTCCTCGTGAATGCAAAAACAATGTTACCATTGGCTATTATGTTGCTTAAAGGCTTGAGCCTGTAAGTAGAGGAACTGTACTTGGAGGTAATTATGGATTTCAAAAGTTTTCTTATTGTTTTTGTTGTTGGTATGTTTGTTTCTTTTATTACTTCTTTAATTAGGGAAAAATTTTTAAAATCTCCAAAGAAGAATCAAGATAGATCTAATTAGATAAAAAGATTTTTTATCGCTAGTTTAATCTACAAGGGAGTTTCTTTAATATTGTTTCGCTTGTCACAATGGTATGTGATAGCAGGATAAAAAATCTACAAATTAAGTTGGTATCAATATAGTGTAAAGGGCAAGTATGTTTTTCATGCTTGCTTTTTAAATTTTTTAACAATTCAAGATGTTTTGATGACCATTTATGATTTGAGTGATCCAAGGTCAAAATGAGTGCTATACTAGCAGTGTAAAGGTTCTAGCTCAACTAAGATAAAGCATACATTTAGGAGAAAATCTTATGAAGAAAAAAATACTTGTCATTTTCGTTCTGTATCTGATTATGTCCATCTTTCTATATCCGCTTAGGGAAAGTGCTTGGTATCAGCTATTTTATACCATAGCCTATGTGATTGCAGTTATGATTTATTTTGCTATCATGAAAAAGAAAGGAGCAAAGAAATGAAAACTTTTCTTGCTAAAAAACGGAACATCTTCCTTGCGAGATTGTTCCTAGGTCAGTTGCCCTTACTTGTCTCTACTTATCTATTTCTATCTCGTCAGTTTTTAAATTTTTCCTTAGTCCTCCAATTTCTTTTAGTGGTTATTAACTTGGCTTCTATTTTGGTCACTGTTTACCTCACTAGGGAAATGAGAATAAGAGAGTTTGAAGATGATGATTTAGTTAGCCCTAGAACCAATCAACTCATGTTTATCGGTTTGACAGGTTTTATGTCTATTATTTGTTTGTATAGAGGTATCACAGCAGGAGAATTCTACCAACAATTAATTGCCTATATTGGTGCTATTCTCTGCTTAATCATCATGCTTCTGCTCATGTGGGGCTTGAAGTATTATAAAAAGTAGCTTGCCTTCTTTTTCTGACAGAATCTTTGATTAGAAGGCTCTATTAAACTGTCCGTGAAATAAGTGAATGGAGGTATTTAAAATGAAATATAGATTATTTCTTGTTATTTTCTTGAGCAGTATGTTGAATATTCTTTTAGGGACATTTTTACAAATCTCTAATGTGTCGATTGGGTGGCTTGTTCTCTACAGTGGCTTGTTTGAAGCAGGCGTTTTCCTTCTTGCTAATAAAGGGGTGGCGGTAAAAATCAAGGAAGTAGACATCCAAAACCGCTTTAAATTTATTTTTGGAAAAACGGTATGGTTTCAAATTCTTTTGCTCATCTTTTTGATGGTCAAACTTTATCTTGGTTTGGATGCGAGGTTGATTTTATTCTATGGACATATTTTCATTGTCTTTAATGCCTTAATGTATCTATTATCTAGTAGTGGGGTTAGCCTTAAAAAGAACAAACTGTCTTCTTAACCTTACAGCAGTAGAGCTTGACAAGAGGAGGTCATCATGTATAATCATTTATTTTTCCTAGATTCAAAAACCTTAGACTGGTTGACACCCTATATTCTAGATTTGGCTTCTGACACCATTGCCTTCAATGTTTTTGTGCTAACCTTTGTATCTGTTGTGGTCTTTTATTTCCTAAATCCCATGCTATCTTTAATGGCTATCTTCTTAGGGGGTGGTTATGTTGTCGTATTTTGGATACTCAAATGGTTTGTTTTGGAAAGACTAGAGCTCAAGGATGACTTGTAGGGAAGTTTGTTTGGTGAGGAGGATAATTTTATGGAGTTTTTTGATAAATTTCATGCCTTTTGTTTTGGATTTTTAGTACTAATAATCGTAATTACAGTTCCTTATACGATTAACCATGGGGATTTTTTTCAAAATGAGCCTGCACTGATTATTGTAAGTCTTCTTGTAACTTTGGTGAGTGTTGCTTATGCTAGAAAGTTTGAAATGATTTCTTTTGGGATGTTAAGCAAGAAACAACTTTTACTTTTCATTGTAATCTTTCTTCTAAGTGTGCTTGAGACGCTGGTTTATATTCATTTCTTCGCTGTTTCTTCTGGCGCAGGAGTTCAACACTTGGCGGAAGTCAGCAGAGGAATTTCCCTGTCTTTGATTTTGACTTCCTCAGTTTTTGGCCCCATTCAGGAGGAACTCATTTTCAGAGGACTTCTTCAGGGGGCAGTTTTTGACAATTCTTGGTTAGGGCTTGTACTAACTTCCTCTCTCTTTTCTTTTATGCATGGACCTTCTAATGTCCCTTCGTTTATTTTTTATCTACTTGGGGGCTTGTTGCTGGGCTTTGCCTATAAAAAGAGCCAAAATCTATGGGTTTCTACTCTAGTTCACATGTTTTACAATGCTTGGCCACTCTTATATTATTTATAAAAATCATGAAAAGGTAAGCAGAAGACGGTGCTTGCCTTTTTCTTTCTATAATGATACCCAAGCCAATCCAGATGCTTTTCTTTGAGAATCGGGTTAGAGCGGTTGACGAATAGGGCAAAAACTAGTAGAATAGTAAGGAAACTTTATACGGAGGAAAGAAATGGATTTGGGTGATAATGAGCTAACACTGACTCCCATACCTGGGAAAAGTGGTAAGGCTTATATGGGTAGCTATCCTGATGGGAAGCGTATCTTTGTAAAAATGAACACCTCTCCAATCCTACCTGGTCTAGCTAGAGAACAAATTGCTCCACAGTTATTATGGAGTCGCCGTTTGGCAGATGGGCGTGATATGTGTGCTCAAGAATGGTTGACAGGCAAGATATTGACCCCCTATGATATGAATCGTAAGCAAATTGTCAATATTTTAACCCGTCTTCATCGCTCACGTCCGTTGATGACACAGTTGAGTCGTTTGGGCTATGCCATGGAAACACCTGTAGATTTACTACAGTCTTGGCAAGAAACGGCTCCAGATGCTTTGCGTAAAAATCATTTTATCAGTGAAGTGATGGCTGATTTACGTCAGACTATTCCAGGATTTAGAGAGGACTATGCGACCATTGTCCATGGAGATGTACGACATAGTAATTGGATTGAGACAGATAGTGGCTTGATTTATTTGGTAGATTGGGATTCGGTTCGCTTGACCGACCGCATGTTTGATGTGGCCCATATGCTCTGCCATTATATTCCAGAACATCAGTGGAAAGAATGGTTGACCTACTACGGTTACAAGTACAATCAAACGGTATTAACTAAATTGTATTGGTACGGTCAATTGTCTTACTTGAGCCAGATTTCCAAGTATTATATGAACCAAGATTTAGAAAATGTCAATCGGGAGATTCATGGCCTGCGTCACTTCCGAGACAAGTATGGAAAGAGAAGATGAGAGTTAGAAATCGTAAAGGGGCGACAGAATTACTAGAGGCAAATCCCCAGTATGTGGTCCTCAATCCCTTAGAAGCCAAGGGGAAATGGCGGGACTTGTTTGGCAATGACAATCCCATTCATGTGGAAGTTGGAAGTGGAAAGGGTGCCTTTGTTTCAGGTATGGCAAAGCAAAACCCTGATATCAACTATATCGGGATTGATATTCAAAAGTCTGTTTTGAGCTACGCTTTGGACAAGGTGCTTGAAGTTGGGGTGCCTAACATCAAGCTCTTGTGGGTGGATGGTTCTGATTTGACAGACTACTTTGAAGGCGGTGAGATTGATCGCTTGTATCTGAACTTTTCAGATCCATGGCCGAAAAAACGCCATGAAAAGCGTCGTTTGACCTACAAGACCTTCTTGGATATCTTCAAACGTATCTTGCCTGAAAATGGAGAAATTCATTTCAAGACGGATAACCGTGGCTTGTTTGAGTACAGCCTAGTAAGCTTTTCTCAGTATGGCATGAAACTCAATGGTGTCTGGCTAGACTTACATGCCAGTGATTTTGAAGGCAATGTCATGACAGAATACGAGCAAAAATTCTCCAACAAGGGGCAAGTTATCTACCGAGTTGAGGCAGAATTTTAAGAAATAGCCTGAAATCAGGCTGTATAAGTGCTTTTGCTTTACATAAGTTGGCAAACGTGCTATACTAAAAGTAAGAATATGAGAAAGTGAGGCGGGGAAATATCTTCGCCTCTTGCTTATGAGGAGGTGGACGCAATCGCAACAATCGTAGAATTAGTCAGAGAAGTTGTAGAACCTGTCATAGAAGCTCCTTTCGAGCTCGTGGATATCGAGTATGGAAAGATTGGCAGTGACATGATTCTCAGTATTTTTGTAGATAAACCTGAAGGAATTACCTTGAACGACACGGCAGACTTGACAGAAATTATCAGTCCTGTCCTAGACGCCATCAAGCCAGATCCCTTCCCAGAACAATATTTCCTAGAAATCACCAGTCCAGGACTGGAACGTCCTTTGAAAACCAAGGATGCTGTCGCTGGAGCGGTTGGGAAATACATCCATGTCGGGCTCTACCAAGCCATCGATAAGCAAAAGGTCTTTGAAGGAACTCTGTTGGCCTTTGAAGAGGACGAGTTGACCATGGAATATATGGACAAGACGCGTAAGAAAACTGTCCAAATTCCATACAGTTTAGTATCAAAAGCACGTTTAGCAGTTAAATTATAGAAAAAGAAAGGATAGCTTTTGAGGATTCAAAAGTGAAGAAAACATGAGTAAAGAAATGCTAGAGGCCTTCCGCATTTTGGAAGAAGACAAGGGAATCAAAAAAGAAGATATCATCGACGCAGTAGTAGAATCGCTTCGTTCCGCTTATCGCAGACGCTATGGTCAATCAGACAGCGTAGCTATTGATTTCAACGAAAAAACAGGTGACTTTACAGTTTATACTGTCCGTGAAGTGGTTGATGAAGTATTTGATAGCCGTTTGGAAATCAGCTTAAAAGATGCTCTTGCCATTAACTCAGCCTATGAACTTGGTGATAAAATCAAGTTTGAAGAAGCACCAGGTGAGTTTGGTCGTGTAGCAGCCCAATCTGCCAAACAAACCATCATGGAAAAAATGCGCAAGCAAACACGTGCCATCACTTACAACACTTATAAAGAACATGAGCAAGAAATCATGTCTGGTACAGTAGAACGCTTTGACAACCGCTTCATCTATGTCAACCTTGGTAGCATTGAAGCCCAATTGTCAAAACAAGACCAAATTCCTGGAGAAGTTTTTGCTTCCCACGACCGTATCGAAGTCTATGTTTACAAGGTTGAAGACAACCCTCGCGGTGTCAACGTCTTTGTCAGCCGTAGCCATCCAGAAATGATTAAACGCTTGATGGAGCAAGAAATTCCAGAAGTTTATGACGGAACTGTTGAAATCATGAGCGTGGCTCGTGAAGCTGGTGACCGTACTAAGGTTGCCGTTCGTAGTCACAATCCAAACGTGGATGCTATCGGTACAATCGTTGGACGTGGTGGTGCTAATATCAAGAAGATTACCAGCAAATTCCACCCAGCTCGCTACGATGCTAAGAATGACCGCATGGTACCAATCGAGGAAAATATCGACGTTATCGAGTGGGTAGCAGATCCAGCTGAATTTATCTACAATGCCATCGCTCCTGCTGAAGTTGACCAAGTTATCTTTGACGAAAACGACAGCAAACGTGCCTTGGTGGTTGTTCCTGATAACAAACTTTCTCTTGCCATCGGTCGTCGTGGGCAAAACGTTCGCTTGGCGGCTCACTTGACTGGTTACCGTATCGATATCAAGTCTGCTAGCGAATTTGAAGCCATGGAAGAAGCTGATTCAGTAGAGTTGGAAGCAGAAAACGATACTGTAGAAGAATAAAAGTTGCTAGAGGAGGGAAAGATGAAAACGAGAAAAATCCCTTTGCGCAAGTCTGTTGTGTCTAATGAAGTGATTGATAAGCGTGATTTGCTCCGCATTGTCAAAAACAAGGAAGGACAAGTCTTTATCGATCCGACAGGCAAGGCCAACGGCCGTGGCGCTTATATCAAGCTAGACAATGCAGAAGCCTTAGAGGCGAAAAAGAAGAAGGTCTTTAACCGCAGCTTTAGCATGGAAGTGGATGAAAGCTTTTATGACGAGTTGATCGCTTATGTGGATCACAAAGTGAAAAGAAGAGAGTTAGGACTTGAATAAGCAAAAGATAAGCAATCTCTTGGGACTGGCTCAGCGAGCAGGGCGGATCATATCGGGTGAAGAATTGGTGGTCAAGGCCATTCAAGACGGCAAGGCCAAGATGGTCTTTCTAGCCCATGATGCTGGACCCAATCTGACCAAGAAGATTCAAGATAAAAGTCAGTATTATCAAGTAGAAATTGTAACCGTGTTTTCAACACTGGAATTAAGCATAGCAGTCGGGAAATCGAGAAAGGTTTTGGCTGTAACAGATGCTGGATTTACAAAGAAAATGAGGTCTCTTATGGAATAGAAGAGGAGGACATGATTTGTCTAAGAAAAGATTGTACGAAATCGCAAAAGAACTTGGAAAAGAAAGTAAAGAAGTTGTAGCGCGTGCAAAAGAGTTGGGCTTGGATGTGAAAAGCCACTCATCAAGTGTGGAAGAAGCTGTCGCTGCAAAAATCGCTGCTAGCTTTAAGTCTGCTGCTCCGAAAGTAGAAGCAAAACCTGTAGCACCAAAAGCAAGTGCAGAAAAGAAAGCCGAAAAATCTGAGCCAGCTAAACCAGCTGTAGCCAGGGAAGAGGCAAAAGCGGCTGAGCAAGTCGCTCCTAAAACAGAAAAAGCAGCAGTTAAACCACAAAGCCGTAATTTCAAGGCTGAGCGTGAAGCCCGTGCTAAAGAGCAGGCAGAACGACGCAAGCAAAATAAGGGCAATAACCGTGACCAACAACAAAACGGCAACCGTCAGAAAAACGACGGCCGTAATGGTGGAAAACAAGGTCAAGGCAACCGCGATAATCGTCGCTTTAATGACCAAGCTAAGAAACAGCAAGGTCAGCAAAATCGTGGAAATGAGCGCCGTCAACAAGAGGACAAACGTTTAAATCAAGCGGCTCCACGTATTGACTTTAAAGCCCGTGCAGCAGCCCTAAAAGCAGAGCAAAATGCAGAATATGCCCGTTCAAGTGAGGAACGCTTCAAGCAGTATCAGGCTGCTAAAGAAGCCTTGGCTCAAGCTAACAAACGCAAGGAACCAGAGGAAATCTTTGAAGAGGTGGCTAAGTTAGCTGAACAAGCGCAACAAGAGCAGCAAGTTCAAGCAGTGGTTGAAACAGCTCCTGTAGCTAAAGAAGCACCAGTGGATACACGTCGTAAAAAACAAGCTCGACCAGATAAAAATCGTGACGATTATGATCGCGAAGAAGATGGTCCTAGAAAAAACCAAAAGAATCGAAGTAGTCAAAATCAAGTGAGAAATCAAAAGAATAGTAACTGGAATAATAGTAATAACAAAAAGAATAAAAAAGGCAATAAGCAAAACAACCGCAATCAGGCTCCAAAACCTGTTACAGAGCGTAAATTCCATGAATTGCCAACAGAATTTGAGTATACAGATGGTATGACGGTTGCGGAAATCGCAAAACGTATCAAACGTGAGCCAGCTGAAATCGTTAAGAAACTTTTCATGATGGGTGTCATGGCCACACAAAACCAATCTTTGGATGGAGAAACAATTGAACTCCTCATGGTGGATTATGGTATTGAAGCTAAACAAAAGGTTGAAGTGGATAATGCTGATATTGAACGTTTCTTTGTCGAAGATGGTTATCTCAATGAAGATGAATTGGTTGAGCGTCCACCAGTTGTAACTATCATGGGACACGTTGACCATGGTAAAACAACCCTCCTAGATACCCTTCGTAACTCTCGTGTTGCGACAGGTGAAGCAGGTGGTATCACTCAGCATATCGGTGCCTACCAAATTGTTGAAAATGGCAAGAAGATTACCTTCCTTGATACACCAGGACACGCAGCCTTTACATCTATGCGTGCGCGCGGTGCTTCTGTTACCGATATTACTATCTTGGTCGTAGCGGCAGATGACGGGGTTATGCCTCAGACTATCGAAGCCATTAACCACTCAAAAGCGGCCAACGTTCCAATCATCGTAGCCATCAACAAGATTGATAAACCAGGTGCTAACCCAGAACGTGTTATCGGTGAATTGGCAGAGCATGGTGTCATGTCAACTGCTTGGGGTGGAGATTCTGAATTTGTTGAAATTTCAGCTAAATTCAACCAAAACATCGAAGAATTGTTGGAAACAGTCCTTCTTGTGGCTGAAATCCAAGAACTCAAGGCAGACCCAACAGTTCGTGCGATCGGTACAGTTATCGAAGCGCGCTTGGATAAAGGAAAAGGTGCGGTCGCAACCCTTCTTGTTCAACAAGGTACCTTGAATGTCCAAGACCCAATCGTTGTCGGAAATACCTTCGGTCGTGTCCGTGCTATGACCAACGACCTTGGTCGTCGTGTTAAGGTTGCTGAACCATCAACACCAGTTTCAATCACAGGTTTGAACGAAGCGCCAATGGCGGGTGACCACTTTGCTGTTTACGAGGATGAAAAATCTGCGCGTGCAGCTGGTGAAGAACGTGCCAAACGTGCCCTTATGAAACAACGTCAAGCTACCCAACGTGTCAGCCTTGAAAACCTCTTTGATACCCTTAAAGCTGGTGAACTCAAGTCTGTTAACGTCATCATCAAAGCCGATGTACAAGGTTCTGTTGAAGCCCTTTCTGCCTCACTTCAAAAGATTGATGTGGAAGGTGTCAAAGTGACCATCGTCCACTCAGCTGTCGGTGCCATCAACGAATCTGACGTGACCCTTGCTGAAGCTTCAAATGCTTTCATCGTTGGTTTTAACGTACGCCCTACACCACAAGCACGTCAACAAGCAGAAGCTGACGATGTTGAAATCCGTCTCCACAGCATTATCTACAAGGTTATCGAAGAGATGGAAGAAGCCATGAAAGGGATGCTTGATCCAGAATTCGAAGAAAAAGTTATCGGTGAAGCAGTTATCCGTGAAACCTTCAAGGTATCTAAAGTGGGAACTATCGGTGGATTCATGGTTATCAACGGTAAGGTTACCCGTGACTCTAAAGTCCGTGTTATCCGTGATGGTGTCGTTATCTATGATGGTGAACTTGCAAGCTTGAAACACTACAAAGACGACGTCAAAGAAGTTACAAATGGTCGTGAAGGTGGATTGATGATTGACGGCTACAATGATATCAAGATGGATGATGTGATTGAGGCTTATGTCATGGAAGAAATCAAGAGATAAGATTTTTTGCTCCTTTCTTAGGTGGTGAGGGACGCAAGCAAACCAATGGTTTCATTGCTTATTTTTGAGCCTAGGGTCTCAAAAATCCCCTGTGATAGGACTGATAAATCAGTTCCATCACTTTCACCACGGCGAAAGAAGCGGATGAGTTCAAATTGAACTTCGTTTCAATTTGAACTGAAAATCAAAAAGTTTAAAAATAGCTAGGTCTGCTGGCCTAGCTTTTGGTTCAAAGTAGAGAAAGGAATATCATGGCAAATCATTTCCGTACGGATCGTGTGGGCATGGAAATCAAGCGTGAAGTCAATGAGATTTTGCAAAAGAAAGTCCGTGATCCGCGTGTCCAAGGTGTGACCATCACAGATGTTCAGATGCTAGGTGACTTGTCTGTTGCCAAGGTTTACTATACCATTTTGAGTAACCTTGCTTCGGATAACCAAAAAGCTCAAATTGGGCTTGAAAAAGCAACTGGTACCATCAAACGTGAACTTGGTCGCAATTTGAAATTGTACAAAATCCCAGATTTGACCTTCGTCAAAGACGAATCCATCGAGTATGGAAACAAGATTGACGAGATGCTACGAAATCTGGATAAGAACTAAAAAGAGGGACAACCCTCTTTTTTGGTGTGTGCCAGTCCTCCTTATGGTATAATAAAATAAATAATATCATTTATAAACGATAATGGAGGTCGTCATGGACAATATCATCGATGTGTCAATTCCTGTTGCAGAAGTGGTGGACAAGCATCCAGAAGTCTTGGAAATCCTAGTGGAGCTTGGTTTTAAACCTCTTGCTAATCCCTTGATGCGTAATACTATCGGTCGCAAGGTATCGCTCAAACAGGGTTCTAAGCTGGAAGGAACTCCTATGGACAAGATTGTCCGCACACTGGAAGCGAATGGCTACGAAGTGATTGGATTAGACTAATGGCAGATGAACGGATTCATGTCCTACGGGATATTTTGTTAGAATTGCATAATGGCGCCTCTCCTGAGTCGGTTCAGGAGCGCTTTGATGCGACCTTTACAGGTGTTTCAGCCATCGAGATTTCCCTTATGGAGCACGAGCTGATGAATTCAGACTCAGGTGTTACCTTTGAAGATGTCATGGAACTCTGTGATGTTCATGCCAATCTTTTTAAAAATGCTGTTAAGGATGTCGAAGTTGCAGATACCGAGCACCCAGGTCACCCAGTTCGTGTCTTTAAGGAAGAAAATCTGGCTCTCCGTGCTGCCTTGATTCGCATTCGGAGATTGTTAGATACCTATGAGTCTATGGAAGATGAAGAAATGCTTGCGGAGATGCGTAAGGGTTTGGTGCGTCAGATGGGACTTGTGGGGCAATTTGACATCCACTACCAACGTAAAGAAGAACTTTTCTTTCCTATCATGGAGCGTTATGGACACGATTCACCTCCCAAAGTTATGTGGGGAGTGGATGACCAAATCAGGGAACTCTTTCAAACAGCTCTAACGACAGCTAAGTCATTACCAGAAGTGCCGATTTCTACTGTGAAGGAAGCTTTTGAAGCCTTTGCGACAGAGTTTGAAAGTATGATTTTCAAGGAAGAGTCCATTCTCCTTATGATTCTCCTTGAGTCCTTCACCCAGGATGACTGGCTTCAGATTGCGGAGGAGAGCGATTCCTACGGTTATGCCATCATCCGTCCGTCTGAGAAATGGGTGCCAGAAAGACAGAGTTTTGTTGAGGAAAAGAGTGAAGAGGAGCCTGTACGGCTAGATACGGCAGAAGGTCAAGTTCAGCAAGTTATCGATACGCCAGAAGGACAGTTTACCATTACCTTTACCCCTAAGGAAAAGGAAGCAGTGCTGGACCGCCATAGTCAACAGGCTTTTGGGAATGGCTATCTCTCGGTCGAGCAGGCCAATCTCATCCTCAATCACCTTCCTATGGAGATTACCTTTGTCAATAAGGACGATATTTTCCAGTATTATAATGACAATACGCCAGCTGATGAGATGATTTTCAAACGGACGCCGTCCCAAGTCGGGCGCAATGTCGAACTCTGTCATCCGCCTAAGTATTTGGACAAGGTCAAGACTATCATGAAGGGTCTTCGTGAGGGAAGCAAAGACAAGTATGAAATGTGGTTCAAGTCCGAGTCGAGAGGTAAGTTTGTCCACATTACCTACGCCGCAGTGCACGATGAAAACGGAGAATTCCAAGGTGTGCTGGAATACGTTCAGGATATCCAGCCCTACCGTGAGATTGATACGGACTATTTCCGTGGACTAGAATAAGGAGAAAAAAATGAGTTACGAACAAGAATTTATGAAGGAATTTGAAGCTTGGGTTAATACTCAGATTATGATTAACGACATGGCGCATAAGGAAAGCCAAAAAGTCTACGAAGAAGACCAAGACGAGCGTGCCAAAGATGCCATGATTCGCTACGAAAGCCGTTTGGATGCTTATCAGTTTTTACTTGCTAAGTTTGAAAACTTCAAAGCAGGCAAGGGATTCCATGATTTGCCAGATGGCTTGTTTGGTGAGCGAAATTATTAAACGAGAAAGGTTCTTGATTTTTCACTAAAATCTTGATAGAATATTTATATTAAATCCTTGTCAGAGCAGGGGTTTTTTATTGAAAGGATTTTATCATGTCAAAGAAACTCAATCGTAAAAAACAATTACGAAATAGCCTCCGTCGTGCAGGTGCTTTCTCAAGTACTGTGACGAAGGTTGTAGAAGAGACAAAAAAAGTCGTGAAACGTGCAGAGCAATCAGCGAGCGAAGCTGGTAAGGCTGTTTCTAAAAAAGTTGAAAAAGCAGTAGAAGCTACCAAAGAGCAAGCTCAAAAAGTAGCCAATTCTGTAGAAGATTTTGCAGCAAACTTGGGTGGACTTCCACTTGACCGTGCCAAAACTTTCTATGATGAAGGAATCAAGTCTGCGTCAGATTTCAAAAACTGGACTGAAAAAGAACTCCTTGCCTTGAAAGGAATCGGCCCAGCTACCATCAAGAAATTGAAAGAAAACGGCATTAAGTTCAAGTAATCTTTCTTGTCCCTTGCAATTCCAAGAAAAACTTGCTACAATAAAGCCATCAGAGGTGTTTTGAATCCCACATTTTACAGAAAGTGGCGGTGCTGAGAAGTCCACAAATGTGTCAAAACTGGTTGCTGATGACTGAAAAAATGAAATATTACTGTCTTTTTATTTTAAAGACAAGAGTTGCGGGCTTTGCCCGAAATTGGGTGGTACCGCGGATAAACACATTCGTCCCTGTCATGTAGATGGCAGGGATTTTCTTTTGTGTCTTAGGCAAAGGAGGTTGTTATGAAACAATCTTTTAAAACAAGTAAACTCTACTATGGCTTTCCTATTTTTATTTTAGGATATCAAGATCAGAATTTTGGCTATAACATCACGACCTGTAGTTCCTCTTATAGTTTAGGAGATTGGATTGTGGTTGGAGTCGTTGCGAGAGAGAATGTCGCAGAGCAAATTAAACATTATCAAAAATTTACTGTGAATATCCCTGATGAAAATCTCATGCTCGAGATGGAGCAGGCTGGTTTTATCAGTCATCAGGAGAAATTGGAACGTTTGGGAGTGCATTATGAAATTTCTGAACGAACTGAGGCACCGATTTTAGAGGATTGTCCAGTCGTTTTGGATTGTCAGGTAGATCGGATTATCGAGGAAGAGGGAATTTGTCATATTTTCGCTAAGATTGTTGAGCGACTTGTTGACCCAGAACTTTTGGATGAAAAGGGACATTTTAGAAATGAACTGTTTGCCCCAACATATTTCATGGGAGATGGATATCAGCGCGTCTATCGTTATCTGGACAAGCGTGTAGATATTAAGGGGAGCTTCATCAAAAAAGCGAGGAAGAAGGATGACAAGAGCTGAGTTACCAGAAAGAATCGAGACGGAGCGTCTGGTCTTGCGAGTCCGTACAGTGGCGGCTTGCTGAGGAGTGAGTGGGAGGTAATTTTATGCATCTTTTCATCATTGGGGCTCCAGCTTCTGGGAAAATGACGATTGGTCAAGAGTTATCTCGACTGACGAATGCTACCCTCTTTTATAACCATCAAGCCATCGATTTTGCACTAGAAATCTATCAGGATTATACCGAGGAGATGTGGGAATTTGTTCGTGGAATTACCTTTTCTTTCCTTGGAGCTAGCGCTAGAAATCAGCGATCTATGATTTTAACAGACGTGATTGATTTTTCAAATCAGTACCAGCTGATGTATTTGAAGCAAATTCAGGATTTGTTGAATGACTATCATCAAGAGATTATTTTTGTTGAATTGGAAACAAGCCTTGAAGAGCGTTTACGTCGAAATCGAACAGAGAATCGGTTGAAGCACAAGCCCTTGAAACGACATATTGAGGTGTCTGAAAGAGAAATTTTAGAGACCATTGAAACCCTTCAATTAAATTCTAAAATCCAACCGAATGAGCTACACCACTACTTTAAAATAAATAATACGAATTTGTCTGCAGAAGAAGCTGCTAAACAAATTCAAAATAAAATGAACAAAATAGAGAAAGGACAAACACATGTCTAAACAACTTCATGAAGATGTTCTCAAGACTCAAGAAGTTCAAAAGTCTCAATCTTTTTCGTTCGTGATTCCTACCACCAAATGTAACTGGAAAACTCTACCTTAATCGCGCTTGGAGTACAACCTTCAAAGTAAACGAATCACAAAGAAACTGGGATTTCCCATTCAAGCCTGTATCCGAGGCTATAAGAATATCCAATACAGCAGAGGTAGAGTTTGAACTATTGAAGAATGAGTTAGAGGAGAAAATAGATAGCTAAAAAGAAAAATAGAAAAAAGAATTAAACCGCCAGCAAAAGTTGGATCTCAAAGTCGTTTCTGAAGAAGAGGTTGCCTGGACAGAACTACTGGCTAAAAAACAACTTTTGTAGAACGTCGGACCATTCAAAATTTCGATGAGTTACATACAGCAGTGATGCAATATGCTGATGAACACGGAGAGTATCCAGATGTTCAGCTAATCAATTACCAACTGAAAAATAGGATTTTTGATTAGAATCAGGACCATGCTTTATTTAGAGAAGCTATGCATACTCCAAATACACAGAAGCGAAATGAACTGTTAAAACAAGTTTTAAAGATCAATCCAGATTATTTTGCTACTGATTTTCACCCATTCTTATCAGAGGTTGAAGATTTTGATTTACCAACCTTTAGATTAGATTTAGGAGGCAAAGATTGAAATTAATGTATTATTTTAATACTGACAATAGATTGAGGAATCTTTTTGCTCAAACTTGGAAAATACTTATGTATGCGCTAACGTATTTTCCAATAATATCTCTAATTATATTCTGTCTTACCGATTTTAAATTAGTTATAATTTTACAATTTGCCTTGATACTAATATATGTGTTTAACTATAAAAATCGATTTAATAAGTTTAGAGTTTTTCTTACTAAAAGTACTAAATCTTTAGCTTTTATGAACGCATGGGATGGAATATTTTGCGGAATCTTGACTTACATTCTTTATAACCTAAATCTAGTTGAATCAACTTTAATCAACTTATCTCAATATTTTTTTACTAATTATGGCATAAGTAAAAATCACATAAATAACTGGCTTATCATTGTAATACTTTTAATATTACCATTGGTATTATCTGTTATAAAAACTATAATATCAATCAAGATATTTAAAAAAGTTAATAAAATAGATATCTCCAAGGGAAAGACACTATGGAATGTATATGCCACGATGCTTATTAATTCGTTTTTATGGTATTATATCTATATTTATTACTTTATTTCTAAAGCTATTGATTTTCATTCCGATTTAATAACTGACATTTTTATATTTAATTCATTTATTGCGCTTTATTTAATATTCTGGTGGATAATTCATAATCTAATTAGACATGGTGCAAAAGATACCAAAGAAGTAATAGCATCATGGCTAACTGGAACAATCTGTATATTGTTGTTAGCAATATTTAATCAAGTTGAAAATGAATTAATAAATGCTTTAACCTGGTTTTTGCCAATATTAATTCCTAGTCTAATTGGAGAAATAAATTCTCAATTTGATACAAAAAAATATAAGAAAAAACCAATAAGAACTGAGAAAATGGATAGACACCTCTATCGAACTCAACTATATAGTTTTCTTACTCTATTAATGTTGAGTATTATTCCAAAGTTAACCGAAATTATTTGGGGTTTAAAGATTAAGATGAAATTGGTCGAATTTATAACTCCCGCAGCTGATTGGATGTCTGAATTATTTGCCTCAACTATAATTATTTTCGTTTGTTTCATATTATCATTAGTTATTGGGAAGGCTATAATTTGGTTATTACAGTATTTCTATTTAAACACCCATAATGGATATTACGTGTATCGTGACAACATGCACAGTGTATTAATAAATCGTAGATATAAAAGAAATATTCATAAAAGGAGAAAAAATAATGTCTAATCAACTTTCACCTAAATACAATCCAGCCGAGATTGAAGCTGCTCGTTAACAAAACAACTTCATGAAGACGTTCTCAAGACTCAAGAAGTTCAAAAGTCTCAATCTTTTTCGTTCGTGATTCCCACCACCAAACGTTACTGCTAAACTCTACCTTGGTTACGCTTTGGGTACAACCTTCAAAGCAAACGAATCACAAAGAAGCTGAGATTTCCTGTTCAAGCCTGTAGCTGAGTCCCGAAGGATATCTAAGTCGGTTGAGTCGAATCTATTGAAGAATGAGTTAGAGGAGAAAATAGATGGCTAAAAAGAAAAATAGAAAAAAAGAATTAAAACGCCAGCAAAAGTTGGATATCAAAGTTATTTCTGAAGAAGAGGCTGTTTGGACAGAAATCATGGCCAAAAATCCAACTTTTGTAGAACGTCGGACCATTCAAAATTTCGATGAACTGCATACAGCAGTGATGCAATATGCTGATGAACACGGAGAGTATCCAGATGTTCAGCTAATTAATTACCAACTGAAAAACAGGACATTTGATTGGAATCAGGATCATGCTTTATTTAGAGAAGCTATGCATACTCCGAATACACAGAAGCGAAATAAACTGTTAAAGCAAGTTTTAAAAATTAATCCAGATTATTTTGCTGCTGATTTTCATTTATTCTTATCAGAAGTTGAAGATTTTGATTTGTCAACTTTTAAAAAAGTATTGGATTTTGAAATTCTAGTTTTAGAAAAATGGAAAATGAATGGATACAATAGTTGGAATTATTTTGAAGCACGCCCTATCCTGTCTGCTCTGATGTTTCTGATTGAGTATTATATGATGGAGAACTTCAATTCTAAGGCTATAGAATTGATTGACCTATATTTGAGTAAGCGACCAGAACGGTTTCCTCCTAATTTTGTCTTCTGTATGCTTTCCTTGTATCATATTACTGGTCAGGAACTAAAGGTTGAACGTTTCTATCGTGAAGAATTAAATAAAGGGAAACGGGACGATACCATTCTTATTCATGCCATCATCTCTGCTTTTTCTCAAGGAAAAATTGAGGAAGCCAGTCAGCTATTTGCAAAATTAGTGGAAATCAATGATGAAGCTGTTGAATTCTTTATAGAGGAAGATTGGCAATTCAAAGTTATAGATATCGAAGACCAAGAATGCTATTGTCCAAATTCAGTTGAATCGCTACAAGCTAGTTTGTATCCTCTATTTGATTATTTATTAGAAAATATTATTTTAACGAAATTTTTAACAAACGAAGCCAAAAAGTTCCGCCGTAAACCAGTATTTTCGAATCATTCTAGTATGATAAGAAATTTATCCGAGGTCACTGACTGGCATTCCTTTATGAACGAGGAAACAATGAAGGGAATTCGGATGGATCTTGTTCACATCTTTGTTGAAAATGGGATTCGTAGGTCTTCAGATTTCAAAAAATGGGCTGAAAAAGAAGTTCTCGCTTTGAAGGGAATTGGTCCCGTAACCGTTAAAAAGCTGAAAGAAAACGGTATAAAGTTTAAGAACGAGAAGTAATTGTTTATGGAAGGGGGGAGGTGAATTGTCTTGAATGAAATTTCTAATTTTATCCTGTATACTACACCAAATGGCGACGTTCAGCTAGATATCCTTTTACAAGATGAAAATCTTTGGTTGACTCAAAAAGGGCTTGCAGAGCTCTTTGGAGTTGAACGAAGTGTTATTACAAAGCACTTAAAAAACATTTATGATAGTGGTGAGTTAGATAAGGTGTCAACTTGTGCAAAATTTGCACAGGTTCAACAAGAGGGAAATAGAGCTGTCCGGCGTGAACTTGAATATTACAATCTGGATGCTATCATTTCAGTTGGCTATCGTGTAAATTCCAGCAAGGCTACTCAATTTAGAATTTGGGCAACCAAGACCTTGAAAGAATTTATCATCAAAGGTTTTGTTTTGGATGATGAACGCTTGAAACAAGGACAGACAGTTTTCGGACAAGATTATTTCCGTGAACTTTTAGAACGAATTCGCTCTATTCGTTCTAGCGAGCGCCGAATCTATCAACAAATTACAGATATCTTTGCCGAATGTGCCATAGATTATGATCGAAACTCAGATATTACTAAGAACTTCTATGCTATGGTGCAAAATAAATTTCATTATGCGATTACTGGAAATACTGCTGCAGAAATTATCTATCAGCAAGTTGATGCTAGTAAAGAAAAAATGGGATTAACTACTTGGAAACATGCACCTGATGGACGAGTACTCAAATCAGATGTAACGGTGGCTAAAAACTATTTGCAAGAAAAAGAAATTCGACAACTAGAGCGAACAGTTACAGCCTATTTTGATTATATTGAAGGCTTGGTTGAGCGCCGTGACACTTTTACCATGCGAGGATTGGCAGATAGTATTGATCGTTTTCTATCTTTTAATGAGTACGAAATTTTAGAAGGAAAAGGAAGTATTTCCAAGAAACAAGCAAACTCAAAAGCCATCCAGGAGTATGAAAAATTTAACCGAACTCAAAAAATTATATCAGACTTTGATAAACATATCATGAAGATAATGAGAGAAAATTAATGTAAAATTTTCACCGTTTCTTTGCTTATAGAAGATAATGAGAAAAACAAGATGAGTTGAATCAAAGCCTATCTTCTACCTACTAATTTTATTTAAAGATATTAATTAGAAAGGACAAACACATGTCTAAAGAACTTTCACCTAAATACAATCCAGCCGAGGTTGAGGCTGGTCGTTACCAAAAATGGCTTGATGCAGATGTTTTCAAGCCTTCAGGCGATCAAAAGGCTAAGCCTTATTCTATCGTTATTCCACCACCAAACGTAACTGGGAAACTTCACCTTGGTCACGCATGGGATACGACTTTGCAGGATATCATCATCCGTCAAAAACGCATGCAAGGTTTTGATACCCTTTGGCTTCCAGGAATGGACCACGCGGGGATTGCCACTCAAGCTAAGGTTGAGGAGCGCTTGCGTGGAGAGGGCATTACACGTTATGACCTCGGTCGTGAGAAATTCCTCGAGAAAGTCTGGGAATGGAAAGACGAATATGCCACTACCATCAAGGAACAATGGGGTAAGATGGGGCTCTCTGTAGACTACTCTCGTGAGCGTTTCACTCTTGACGAAGGTTTGTCAAAAGCGGTTCGCAAAGTCTTTGTGGACCTTTACAAGAAAGGCTGGATCTACCGTGGTGAGTTTATCATCAACTGGGACCCAGCTGCTCGCACAGCCCTTTCTGATATCGAGGTGATTCACAAGGATGTCGAAGGAGCCTTCTACCACATGAATTATATGCTGGAAGACGGCTCACGCGCCCTTGAAGTTGCGACTACTCGTCCTGAGACCATGTTTGGGGACGTTGCCGTTGCGGTCAATCCAGAAGACCCACGCTACAAGGATTTGATTGGTAAAAACGTCATCCTTCCAATCGCTAATAAATTGATTCCAATCGTTGGGGACGAGCACGCAGATCCTGAGTTTGGTACGGGTGTCGTGAAAATCACACCTGCCCACGATCCAAACGACTTCTTGGTTGGTCAACGCCACAACTTGCCGCAAGTCAACGTCATGAACGACGACGGAACCATGAATGATTTGGCTTTTGAATTTGCAGGTATGGACCGTTTTGAAGCTCGTAAGGCAGTCGTTGCCAAGTTAGAAGAAATCGGTGCCCTTGTCAAAATCGAAAAACGCGTCCACAGTGTTGGTCACTCAGAGCGTACAGGTGTTGTGGTTGAACCACGCTTGTCTACTCAATGGTTCGTCAAGATGGACCAATTGGCTAAGAATGCCATTGCCAACCAAGACACAGACGACAAGGTCGAATTCTACCCACCTCGTTTCAATGATACCTTCCTCCAATGGATGGAAAATGTCCACGACTGGGTAATCTCTCGTCAGCTCTGGTGGGGTCACCAAATCCCTGCTTGGTACAATGCAGAAGGTGAAATGTACGTCGGTGAAGAAGCTCCTGAAGGTGACGGATGGACTCAGGACGAAGACGTCTTGGATACTTGGTTCAGTTCTGCCCTTTGGCCATTCTCAACCATGGGCTGGCCTGATGTCGACTCAGCAGACTTCAAACGCTACTTCCCAACTTCAACCTTGGTAACAGGTTACGACATCATCTTCTTCTGGGTATCTCGTATGATCTTCCAATCTTTGGAATTCACAGGTCGTCAGCCATTCCAAAACGTCCTTATCCACGGTCTTATCCGTGACGAGCAAGGACGCAAGATGTCTAAGTCACTCGGTAACGGGATTGACCCGATGGATGTCATCGAGAAATACGGTGCCGATGCCCTTCGCTGGTTCCTTTCAAACGGTTCTGCACCAGGTCAAGACGTGCGCTTCTCTTACGAGAAAATGGATGCTTCATGGAACTTCATTAACAAGATCTGGAACATCTCTCGCTACATTCTCATGAACAATGAAGGTTTGAGCCTCGAGCAAGCAACTGCCAATGTGGAAAAAGTTGTCAACAAGGAAGCTGGAAATGTCACAGACCGCTGGATTCTCCACAACCTCAATGAAACCATCGGAAAAGCAACTGCCAACTTTGATAAGTTTGAGTTTGGTGTGGCTGGCCACATCCTCTACAACTTCATCTGGGACGAGTTTGCGGACTGGTACGTTGAGTTGACCAAGGAAGTCCTTTATAGCGATAACGAAGAAGAGAAAGTCATCACACGTTCTGTTCTCCTTTACACTTTGGACAAGATCCTTCGTCTCCTTCACCCAATCATGCCATTCGTGACAGAGGAAATCTTTGGACAAATCTCAGAAGGATCTATCGTTACAGCAGAATACCCAACTGTCAACCCAGCCTTTGAAGACCTTGTTGCCCACACTGGTGTCGAAAGTCTTAAAGACTTGATCCGTGCCGTTCGTAATGCGCGTGCTGAAGTAAATGTAGCACCAAGCAAACCTATTACCATCCTTGTTAAGACAAGCGATAGTGATTTGGAAGCCTTCTTTAACAGCAATGTCAACTACATCAAACGCTTCACAAATCCTGAACACTTGGAAATCGCGTCAACTATCCCTGCACCTGAACTGGCTATGTCAAGCGTCATCACAGGAGCAGAAATCTACTTGCCTCTCGCTGACCTCCTCAATGTCGAAGAAGAACTCGCTCGTCTCGACAAGGAACTGGCTAAATGGCAAAAAGAACTGGATATGGTTGGTAAGAAGCTCTCTAACGAACGCTTCGTAGCCAATGCCAAACCAGAAGTCGTCCAAAAAGAACGCGACAAACAAGCCGACTACCAAGCTAAGTACGATGCGACCGTAGCACGTATTAATGAGATGAAGAAACTCGTTAAATAAATACAGAAACACGGTGATGAGCCGTGTTTTTTGGTATAATTTGAAGAGAGAAAACTTATCTCGGAGGGTATATGTTTATTTTAATCGGAATTTTCTTATTTCTATTCTCTATTAATTCGTTTATTAATGGGTGGAGAAAACTGGACATAGTGATAGTAATTGGTTATTTGTATTTGTTGTGTAAACAATCAAGTAATTTAAGTTTTACATCAATGCGAAATTTAGATATTGCTCTTATCATTATATTACTGTTTTATTCTATATCGGATATTTTGTGGGGATTAAGAATTGTTGGATTAACCATACCTCTAGTTCGAAATATTATATTGAGGTACATTAATTTTAAGGATTATCTCGAATATAAAATTAGAATTCATATTCGAGATATAAGTGAAGTTGTCTTGCTTTTATTGCTGATAACATTAGTCTATGTTCAAGAGTTTTTCAAAGTGCCCACAGTTTCGTTTCAAAATACCAATATCGTTGAGTTAATTAGTTTTGAAATTGGAGTATTTAGCCTGTATGGTATATACGTTGGTTTTCTTCAATTTTTAACGGAAAATGATAAGGCTTATTATCTAGGAGTAAGCAAGACTAAATTCATGCTAGATAAATCAATTTGGTCAAGATTCACTCGGGCAAAATTTTTCCATATCCTTTTATTCCTTACAGTTGCAATGCCTGTTTTAAGTAATTTTATTCATCAGACAAATTATCTTGAATATATTTGGCAAGCAAGTTCAGGAATAGTAGTCATTATTTATATCTATTTACTAAAACTGAATATAAGTGTTGCTTATAATGTTTTTAGGCTAAATGCTGAAGTGATTCATAAAAAAATTCAAAACCAAGATTCGTCATCGGCTGAGATGATAAAGAAATTGAGGGAATTGCGGAAAACAAGTGTTGATGAGGAAATTTCTATCTATCTTCAAAGAGAAATGAAGGAGTTATTTTGGAAAGTATATAAAAAACCAGATGAATATGTCGATAATTTTGTATCTGTCTTTCTAGAAAATCGGTTTTTATTAATTGATGTAGAGGAGCGTAATGATTTTGTATATTCTATCTTTCATGAAGAATACTGGGAAAATTATAACTTAGCTTACTCAATCGATGAATATTTAGAAAAGCTTTCATCTGAGCAAATTTCTGATTTCTATAACTTCTATAGAAAGTATTGCAAATATAAATGGGAATTTTTGAAGAAATTTCAGGATAATATTCTTTCGAATACATGGAAAGAACTAATTGAGCAGGATCTTGGAGTTTTCCAAAGTCTTGAGAAAAAGGATGATACATTTGAAATTTTACAAATCGAGAAACCTACGAGTCTCTATTTGGGACAATCAAGTGATTATGGGATCAAAGAATATTTATTTGAGACTCTTATTAACAATAAAGCTATCGAACTAAATGTAATAGTTGATAAATTGAAGAATGAATTACATTCTATTAAGAATTCCAAAGAAGAAAAAGAATTGCAAGATCAAAATGAAGATTTTTTACGTTTTAAATTAAATCAGCTATTCAAGCTATACGAGAAAGGAGAGAGAGAGTTTTCTCTTCCAGAATTTAAAAAGTTGTCTTATGAGTCTGATGGGAGAAAATATAATGATTTCTATAACAGTATGTTGTATTCAGAAATCTGTTTTAATTATTTGGATAGAAGAATAATTGGAACTTTCGTCCAAAACAAAATTACGGAAGCTGAGAGTGAAGAAGAAATAAAACAAAAAAGAAGAGCTGAAAAAATTCAAAACTTAATATTAAGTATGAATGAAGAATATCGATTAGCTTTTATGTTATATCGGTTAATCTACACCGACTATACACAATGGGATGATAACATTGAATTTTATGATGCTGAGATTAAAAAATTAATGAGTTGCGATGAAGAACAACAAAATTATCTTTTCTATCAAGCTAAAGAGATAATCTTAAGAACAAATATTAGCGATTGTATTACAGATGAAATTTTAGATAAATTATGGACAAAACGAAATGAAAAAATAACAGGTTTTTATTGGTTTAATCAGTTTGGTAGAAGGTATCAAATGTCAGAACTTAAAATTGTATATGTTCAATGGTTATTGTCAGGTAAAAAATTTTCATTCTCAAGCAGACTTAACTTTATATATGATTCATTCAGCTTTGGTAAAGTGGTAACAAGAGCGAAGAACAGTGAAAAATGTATAAAAGTCTCTGTTAATAAATTACATTGGAAACGTGTTAGAAATAAAGAGAAAATTGATAACTTCTGTAGAGAGTATTTGCTTCTTACTGATAAGTTAGATTCAATTTTCACAAATGATTTTTATTCGTACAAGCAAACTGGTATACAATTATCAGTTGAATATCTTTTGAGGACAAATAAAATTAACCTATCAAATGTAATAGAAGATTTATCAGTATCAAGTTTATTACGTCTAGAGCGGATATTAAGCTATAGGGGCTACCGTTATAATCGATATTTCAGCTATACTAGTAGAACAATTTTTGATGCTGTAACTTCTAATAGTCCATCTTATTGGTCCGGTGGAGAAGGAGTAGTAGAATTTTATATTCTCAAAACTATTGATAGTTTTTATCAAGATTTATATTTGGATAGTCAATTTATAGAAGGTCTTAAAGGGAAAATGATTTCTACTTTGAATTTTCAAAATATGATGATTGATGAGTATGTTGAAGTAATCTCCCAAAAAGTTTCAATCATAGGCAGTGTTTCTAAGTTTCAAAAAGAAGAAATTATTCGTAAATTGAATGATTTGTTATACAATACTGAAACAAAGAGTAATCAGAGTAAGTTAGCTCATAAGAAAATATATAGATATAGGTAGCGATGCTAAATACCTCTTTTTAATTTATATAACAAACAGATAAATTTTCTTCTCTAGAAAAAGAAAGTATCAATCAGCTACATTTAGGTTGAAAAGTACAATATTTGATTATAGTTTACCTTTTTGAATGAAAATTTATAAGTAAATAATTTATTCATCTTATACTGGAAAAATCAATATTTTAGAAATCATCTTACCACATAAAAAACTCAGTCAGTTCATGCCGGTACAACCCCACCTCACGACGTAGCAAAGAAATAAAAAGTCCTGTCACTTTCTCCCCCTTAACCTTTGACTATTCCGCAAAATTATCGTAAAATAAAGAGTAAATGATAAAATGAGGTCAGAGTCTGTTCGCTCTGGCGATAGTAGTATAAATGAGGAGAAACGCTTTGGAATTAGAAGTATTTGCTGGGCAAGAAAAAAGTGAACTATCTATGATTGAGGTAGCGCGTGCTATCTTGGAACTTCGTGGTCGCGATCATGAGATGCATTTTAGCGATCTTGTAAACGAAATTCAAAACTACCTTGGAACATCAAACAGCGATATCCGCGAAGCTTTGCCTTTGTTCTACACAGAGTTGAACTTTGACGGTAGCTTCATCTCACTTGGAGACAACAAATGGGGTCTTCGTTCATGGTATGGTGTAGACGAAATCGACGAAGAAATCATCGCTCTTGAAGAAAATGACGACGATGAAGTAGCACCAAAAGCTAAGAAAAAACGTGTCAATGCCTTCATGGATGGCGATTCAGATGCTATTGACTACAATGCAGATGATCCAGAAGACGAAGATGCATACGAAGCAGATCCAGCTCTTTCATACGATGATGAAAATCCAGATGATGAGAAAAATGAAGTGGAAGCTTACGATGCAGAAATCAACGAAATCGCCCCAGATGACTTGGGTGAAGACGTGGATCTCAACGAAGAAGACGATGAGTTTTCAGATGATGATGCTGAAAACATCGAGGAATAAAAATTAGCTATTGACAATTATCCTATTTTTAGGTATCATATTGTTCGGGCACCTCTTTTAGAGGTCGGGGCTCCCTAGTCTTTAGGGAGCTATTTTTGTTTTTTCAAGAAGTTATCTTCTTGTATTTTATACTCAATAAAAATCAAAGAGCAAACTAGGAAGTTAGTCGCAGGTTGCTCAAAGCACTGCTTTGAGGTTGTAGATAAGACTGACAAAGTCAGGAACACATATCTACGGCAAGGCGACGCTGACGCGGTTTGAAGAGATTTTCGAAGAGTATTAGTTGTGAATCTGGTGCAGTCGTCCCAGATTATTCTTATTAGTAGGGTCTTGTTTCCTATGTCCCCTCGTAGTTAACAAGGCCTTGAGCATTTTAGAAAGAGGAATCTATGTCTACGAAATATATTTTTGTAACTGGTGGTGTGGTATCGTCTATTGGGAAAGGGATTGTGGCAGCAAGTCTGGGCCGTCTCTTGAAAAATCGTGGTCTCAAAGTAACCATTCAAAAGTTTGACCCTTATATCAATATTGATCCGGGGACTATGAGTCCTTACCAGCACGGGGAAGTTTTTGTGACAGATGATGGAGCTGAGACAGATTTGGACTTGGGTCACTATGAACGTTTCATCGATATCAATCTCAACAAATATTCCAACGTGACAACTGGTAAAATTTACAGTGAAGTTCTGTGTAAGGAACGTCGTGGAGAATACCTTGGGGCAACTGTTCAAGTCATTCCTCATATCACAGATGCTTTGAAAGAGAAAATCAAGCGTGCCGCTGTAACGACAGACTCTGATGTCATTATCACAGAAGTTGGTGGAACAGTAGGAGATATCGAGTCCTTGCCATTCCTAGAGGCTCTTCGTCAGATGAAGGCAGATGTTGGTGCGGATAATGTTATGTACATCCATACAACCTTGCTTCCTTACCTCAAGGCTGCTGGTGAAATGAAAACCAAACCAACTCAACACTCTGTAAAAGAATTGCGTGGATTGGGAATCCAGCCAAATATGTTGGTGATTCGTACAGAGCAACCAGCTGGTCAAGGAATTAAAAACAAACTGGCCCAGTTCTGTGATGTGGCACCAGAAGCTGTCATCGAATCATTGGATGTTGAACACCTTTACCAAATTCCATTGAACTTGCAGGCGCAAGGTATGGACCAAATTGTCTGTGACCATTTGAAATTAGACGCACCAGTAGCGGATATGACAGAATGGTCAGCCATGGTGGACAAGGTTATGAACCTCAAGAAACAAGTTAAAATTTCCCTTGTCGGTAAGTATGTTGAGTTGCAAGATGCCTACATTTCTGTGGTTGAAGCCTTGAAACACTCTGGTTATGCCAATGACGCAGAAGTTAAAATCAATTGGATCAATGCCAATGATGTGACAGCAAAGAATGTGGTAGAGCTCTTGTCTGATGCGGACGGAATCATCGTACCAGGTGGTTTTGGTCAACGTGGTACGGAAGGGAAAATCCAAGCCATCCGCTATGCGCGTGAGAATGATGTTCCAATGTTGGGAGTCTGCTTGGGAATGCAGTTGACTTGTATCGAG
This sequence comes from Streptococcus sp. UMB0029, assembly GCF_002871495.1. Lineage (GTDB taxonomy): Bacteria > Bacillota > Bacilli > Lactobacillales > Streptococcaceae > Streptococcus. Next base: position 10,487 of record NZ_PNGD01000004.1, on the reverse strand, counting down.
TTTGCTCGTCACATTTTGGGTCTTGAAGGTGCCAATTCTGCAGAGCTTGCACCAGAAACAAAATACCCTATCATTGATATCATGCGTGATCAGATTGATGTTGAGGATATGGGTGGAACCCTTCGCTTGGGACTTTATCCATCTAAGTTGAAACGTGGTTCTAAGGCAGCAGCTGCTTATCACAATCAAGAAGTGGTGCAACGCCGTCACCGTCATCGTTATGAGTTTAACAATGCCTTCCGTGAGCAGTTTGAGGCAGCAGGTTTTGTCTTCTCAGGAGTTTCTCCAGACAATCGTTTGGTCGAAATTGTGGAAATTCCTGAAAATAAATTCTTTGTAGCTTGTCAGTATCATCCTGAACTTTCAAGTCGTCCAAACCGCCCAGAAGAACTCTACACTGCCTTTGTCACTGCAGCTGTTGAGAACAGTAATTAGTAAAATCAGAACCTTTGAGAAGAATCTCAGAGGTTTTTTACTAGCATATTTAGGATAAGATTTGCAAAATAAAAACATAGTGATATAATTAACATAAAAATCCTAAGGAGGATCTACGATGAAAAAAATCACCTTATTTGGTTTGTCTCTAGCAGGTTTAGCTTTACTGGCTTTTCCTCATTCAGGTCAGGCCTTCGAGCTAAAAGAAGAATGGGTTGTTAAATGTGGAGTTCAGTATCAAGATGGCAAGATTCTTCGATTTAATAATGGCCATGAAGTGGATATTAAAGTATTGGATTTGCCAAAAAATGAGAAAATCGAGTGGACGGTTAGTCTCAATGGTCAAGATCAGACTGCCAATTTCCTAGGTCAAGAAAAGGACAAGTCTATGATTGGTGTAGAGGGGCGTTACCTGAATTTCTATGTTCCATATGGCTATAGAGGAGATATCAAGGTAGAGACCAAGAGCGGAAACGAAGTCAAGACCTGGTCAACGAAAGTTGTGGATGATATTCATAATGATAGTGGAAAGAGAGGCTACTACCGTATTGAAGAATCAAATGATCAATACACCTACCTTGATACTAAATGGGACTATCAAACCAAGACTTACACTGCTACCTTACCAGAGACTGTCAATGGTCAAAAAGTATATGCTTGGGCAGACTATGATAATGGTGAGTTGAAGCTTGAAAAACTAAAATCTATCAGTCATAAATATGATGGAGGATCTTTCAAAGAACTTTATCCGATTGTAAAAGCAGAAAGCTGGCTAAAATCAAACCAAAACTGGTACTATCAAAAACAAGGTCAATTAGTGCAGAAGGATTGGGTTTATGACAAGGGGACTTGGTACTTTATGAATGATAAAGGGATAATGTTCAATCAAACTTGGCTTTATCAAGGTAGCAACTGGTATGCATTTAAATCATCAGGAGCTATGATTGCGAGTGACTGGCTTTACGACCAAGGCAAGTGGTACTATTTATCAACTTCAGGAGCCATGAAAGCAAGCGCTTGGGTTTATGACAAGGGAGAATGGTATTATGTAAGTTCTTCTGGTGCCATGCTAGCGAATGATTGGATCAAAGACAATGGTAAGTGGTATTATCTGGCTTCATCAGGTAAGATGCTTCGCAATACCTACACACCTGATGGTTACTACGTTGACAACTCAGGTGCTTGGCAATAAGAATAATACTCTTCGAAAATCTCTTCAAACCACGTCAGCTTCATCCACAACCTCAAAACAGTGTTTTGAGCTGACTTCGTCAGTTCTATCTACAACCTCAAAGCAGTGCTTTGAACAACCTGCGGCTAGCTTCCTAGTTTGCTCTTTGCTTTTCATTGAGTATAAGAAGTCCTTTTCCTTAAAGGAAGAGGCTTTTTACTTGCTTTTCTGCTGCTTCCTCATTTGTCCTAAAGCCTTTTTTGTGTTAAAATGAATGGTATGAAAGCTAAAAAAATGTGGATGGCAGGTCTGGCTCTGCTTGGTATTGGGAGCCTTGCCCTTGCTACGAAAAAAGTTGCAGATGACCGTAAGCTCATGAAGACTCAGGAAGAGTTGACAGCGATTGTGCGAGACCATTTTTCAGACATGGGGGAAATTGCGACCCTCTATGTTCAAGTCTATGAAAGCAGTCTAGAGAGCTTGGTTGGTGGCGTCATTTTTGAGGATGGCCGTTATTATACCTTTGTCTATGAAAATGAAGACCTAGTCTATGAGGAGGAAGTCTTATGATACAACCAGCAAGTTTAGAAGAATTGGCATCTTTAGTAGAAAAAGATGACAAAAAAGTCTTTCTTTTTGTGGCAGACTGGTGTGGTGATTGTCGTTATATCTATCCTGCCTTGCCAGAAATTGAGGAGACCAATCCAGAGTTCACCTTTATTCGAGTGGATCGAGATCAGTATATGGATCTAGCCAAACTCTGGGATGTTTACGGAATTCCTAGCCTTGTTGTTCTAGAAAAAGACAAGGAAATTGGTCGTTTTGTCAATCGCGACCGTAAAAGCAAGCAACAAATTAACGACTTTTTAGCAGGACTGAAATAGGAGAAAAAAGGAAACAATGATTTTTACATATAATAAAGAACATGTCGGTGATGTCCTTATGGTCATCGTGAAAAATAGCGGAGATGCCAAACTAGATGTGGAGCGCAAAGGCAAGGTAGCTCGTGTTTTCCTCAAAGATAATGGAGAAACAGTGGCGTGGAATGTTTTCGAAGTTTCAAGTTTATTTGAAATTGCAGAGCGCGGTCAAGTATTTTTGTCAGATGAGCAAGTAGCTCGTTTGAACCAAGAATTGCAGGCGGAAGGTTTTGCAGAAGAAATTGTTAATGACAAGGAACCTAAGTTTGTTGTTGGTGAGATTGTCGAGATGGTAGCCCATCCTGATAGTGACCATCTCAACATCTGCCAAGTTGCAGTCGCAAGTGACAAGATAGTGCAAATCGTTGCAGGGGCTCCCAATGCGCGTGTTGGCTTGAAAACCATTGTAGCTCTTCCTGGAGCAATGATGCCCAAAGGCAATCTTATTTTCCCAGGCGAACTTCGTGGTGAAAAGAGTTTTGGCATGATGTGTAGTCCTCGTGAATTGCATCTGCCAAATGCTCCGCAAAAACGTGGGGTGCTTGAATTATCAGAAGACCAAGTTGTTGGAACTCCATTTGATCCAGCTAAACACTGGATTGCCTAGGAAGTTGTCAGTATCTGATAGACCAGCTAGAAGGAAATAAGATGGCAAAAAATGTAGTGATTACAGGGGCGACATCAGGAATCGGTGAAGCGATTGCGCGTGCTTATCTGGAGCAGGGTGAGAATGTTGTTTTAACAGGACGACGGATAGACAGACTTGAAGCCTTAAAAATTGAGTTTGCAGGAACTTTTCCAAATCAAACCGTCTGGACCTTTCCACTAGATGTCACGGATATGACTATGGTAAAGACTGTCTGCTCTGATATTATAGAAACGATAGGTCAGATTGATATTCTGGTCAACAATGCAGGTTTGGCTCTAGGTTTAGCATCTTATCAGGACTATGAAGAATTGGATATGTTGACCATGTTGGATACCAATGTTAAGGGCTTGATGGCAGTCACTCGCTGTTTCTTGCCAGCAATGGTAAAAGCCAATCAAGGTCACATTATCAATATGGGGTCAACCGCAGGAATCTATGCCTATGCGGGTGCAGCAGTTTATTCAGCCACCAAGGCTGCGGTTAAGACCTTTTCAGATGGACTGCGAATTGATACCATCGCAACGGATATCAAGGTGACGACCATTCAACCTGGAATTGTCGAAACAGATTTTTCTACAGTGCGTTTTCATGGTGACAAAGAGCGTGCTGAGGCGGTTTATCAGGGAATCGAAGCCTTGCAAGCTCAGGATATTGCAGACACAGTGGTTTATGTGACCAGTCAACCTCGCCGTGTGCAGATTACAGATATGACCATTATGGCCAATCAACAAGCGACAGGTTTCATGGTTCATAAAAAATAAAAAATTTTCTCGAAAAGTTACAAATTTCTGTAACTTTTTTGATTTCCTGCGAATAGATAAGTAGGAGGAAGAAAATATGTATAATAAAGTTATCATGATTGGACGCTTGACGTCTACACCAGAATTGCACAAAACCAACAATGACAAGTCAGTAGCGCGAGCAACCATTGCTGTGAATCGTCGTTACAAAGACCAAAACGGTGAACGCGAAGCTGACTTTGTCAATATGGTCCTATGGGGTAGACTAGCAGAAACCTTGGCAAGCTACGCAACTAAAGGTAGTCTCATTTCCGTTGATGGGGAATTGCGTACCCGTCGCTTTGAGAAAAATGGTCAAATGAATTATGTGACCGAAGTACTTGTTACTGGATTCCAACTCTTGGAAAGTCGTGCTCAACGTGCCATGCGTGAAAATAATGCAGGCCAAGATTTGGCGGATTTGGTCTTGGAAGAGGAAGAATTGCCATTTTAAACATTAAAAAGTCTGAGTTGGTCTCAGGCTTTTTATCTTGAGAAAGTCAGACTTTTTTCTTGACTATTTCTGACCAAGTGATACAATAGAACTATGAATTAGCACTCAGATATAAAGAGTGCTAATACTATCTATCTCATTATGGAGGAAATCAGATGTTGAAACCATTAGGGGACCGTGTGGTCTTAAAAATCGAAGAAAAAGAACAAACTGTTGGAGGCTTTGTCCTTGCAGGCTCAACCCAAGAAAAAACCAAAACAGCCCAAGTTGTAGCTACTGGACAAGGGGTTCGTACCTTGAACGGTGACTTGGTTGCCCCAAGTGTCAAGGTTGGAGATCGTGTCTTAGTTGAAGCTCACGTAGGTCTTGATGTCAAAGATGGCGATGAAAAGTACATCATCGTAGGCGAAGCGAACATCTTGGCTATCATTGAAGAATAGAAGGAGAAAGTAAGTATGTCAAAAGAAATTAAATTTTCATCGGATGCTCGTTCAGCCATGGTTCGTGGTGTCGATATCCTTGCAGATACTGTTAAAGTAACCTTGGGGCCAAAAGGTCGTAACGTTGTGTTGGAAAAATCATTTGGCTCACCCTTGATTACCAATGATGGTGTGACCATTGCCAAAGAAATTGAATTAGAAGATCATTTTGAAAATATGGGGGCCAAATTGGTATCAGAAGTAGCTTCAAAAACCAACGATATCGCAGGTGACGGGACTACAACTGCAACTGTTTTGACCCAAGCTATCGTCCGCGAAGGAATCAAAAATGTCACAGCAGGCGCAAATCCAATCGGTATTCGTCGTGGGATTGAAGCAGCAGTTGCCGCAGCAGTAGAAGCCTTGAAAAATAATGCCATCCCTGTTGCCAACAAAGAAGCTATTGCTCAGGTTGCTGCCGTGTCTTCTCGTTCTGAAAAAGTAGGCGAATACATCTCTGAAGCCATGGAAAAAGTTGGTAAAGACGGTGTCATCACTATCGAAGAGTCACGTGGTATGGAAACAGAACTTGAAGTTGTGGAAGGAATGCAGTTTGACCGCGGTTACCTTTCACAGTACATGGTGACAGATAGCGAAAAAATGGTGGCTGACCTTGAAAATCCATATATCTTGATTACTGATAAGAAGATTTCAAATATCCAAGAAATCTTGCCACTCCTCGAAAGCATTCTCCAGAGTAATCGTCCCCTCTTGATTATTGCGGATGATGTGGATGGCGAAGCTCTTCCGACTCTTGTATTGAACAAGATTCGTGGAACCTTCAACGTAGTAGCAGTCAAGGCACCTGGCTTTGGTGACCGACGCAAAGCCATGCTCGAAGATATCGCCATCTTGACAGGCGGAACAGTTATCACAGAAGACCTTGGTCTTGAGTTGAAAGATGCTACAATTGAAGCACTTGGTCAAGCAGCGAGAGTAACTGTGGACAAAGACAGCACTGTTATCGTAGAAGGTGCTGGAAATCCTGAAGCGATTTCTCACCGTGTTGCGGTTATCAAGTCTCAAATCGAAACTACAACATCTGAATTTGACCGCGAAAAATTGCAAGAACGCTTGGCAAAATTGTCAGGTGGTGTAGCGGTTATTAAGGTCGGAGCCGCAACTGAAACTGAGTTAAAAGAAATGAAACTCCGCATCGAAGATGCCCTCAACGCTACTCGTGCAGCTGTTGAAGAAGGAATCGTTGCAGGTGGTGGAACAGCCCTTGTAAATGTTATCCCAGCCGTGGCTGATTTGGAATTGACAGGAGACGAAGCGACAGGACGCAATATTGTGCTCCGTGCCTTGGAAGAACCTGTTCGTCAAATCGCCCACAATGCAGGATTTGAAGGATCTATCGTTATCGATCGTTTGAAAAATGCTGAGCTTGGCACAGGCTTCAACGCAGCAACTGGCGAGTGGGTCAACATGATTGAAGAGGGAATCATTGACCCAGTTAAAGTGAGCCGTTCAGCCCTTCAAAATGCAGCATCTGTAGCCAGCTTGATTTTGACAACAGAAGCGGTCGTAGCTAATAAACCAGAACCAGCAGCCCCAGTTCCAGCCATGGATCCAAGCATGATGGGTGGCATGATGTAAGCTTTCTATAGAAAACAACTTATAAAAAACACAAAAGGAGGGAATGACTATTCCTCCTTTTTATGATATTCACTTCTAAATAGGTTTGAGCTCTCCTAACTTATATGATAAAATAAGACTAGAAAAAGGAGAAGAACATGATTGATGTAGAAGAAATTCTGAGTAAGATGAACCCCAATCAGAAGATTAATTATGACCGTGTCATGCAGAAAATGGTACAAGTATGGGAGAAAAATGAGCAACGGCCAACCATTCTCATGCATGTTTGCTGTGCCCCTTGCAGTACCTATACCTTAGAATACCTGACCAAGTATGCAGATGTGACCATCTATTTTGCCAATTCTAATATCCATCCCAAGGCAGAATACCATAAGCGTGCCTATGTTACCAAGAAATTTGTCAGTGATTTCAATGAGCGGACAGAAAATACGGTCCAGTATCTAGAAGCTCCCTATGAACCCAATGAATACCGTAAGTTAGTCAGAGGACTAGAGGAAGAACCAGAAGGTGGCGACCGTTGCAAAGTTTGCTTTGACTACCGACTGGATAAGACAGCGCAAGTGGCTATGGATTTGGGCTTTGACTACTTTGGCTCAGCCTTGACCATCAGTCCTCATAAGAATTCTCAAACCATCAACAGCATTGGAATCGACGTGCAAAAGATTTACACCACCCACTATCTTCCAAGTGATTTCAAGAAAAATCAAGGATACAAACGTTCAGTAGAGATGTGTGAAGAGTATGACATCTACCGTCAATGTTATTGTGGATGCGTTTATGCAGCCCAAGCCCAGAATATTGACCTGGTTCAAGTTAAGAAGGACGCCACTGCGTTTCTACTGGATAAGGATGTTGAGAAAGACTATTCCCACATCAAATTTACTGTTACGAAATTAGATATATAAGGATAAACCCAGCTGCAAAGCTGGGTTTTTATACTCTTCGAAAATCAAATTCAAACCGCGTCAACGTCGCCTTGCCGTACTCAAGTACAGCCTGCGGCTAGTTTCATAGTTTGCTCTTTGATTTTCATTGAGTATTAAAATAAAAAACCAGGGCTTTCACCCTAGTTTGACAACTTTACCGATTCTTTAGTTCTACATAGCGCTTGTACCAAATGTTTACATAGGCTTCTGAGAAAGGACCACGTCCATTGTTAATCCAATCAACAAGAATTTTGACATGTTCTTTTAAAATATAGTCCAAGTCATCAGAATAATTCATTTTGCGTTTGTGACGCTCATACTCCTCAACGTCCAAGAGACGTTTTTCCCCATCTGTAAAAATTTTAACATCCAAATCGTAATCAATATACTTCAGTGCTTCTTCATCCAGATAGTAGGGGCTAGCCATATTGCAATAGTAGGAAATTCCATTATCACGAATCATGGCAATGATATTAAACCAATATTTCTTGTGAAAGTAAACAATAGCTGGTTCTCGAGTAACCCAACGACGACCATCACTTTCGGTAACCAGTGTATGATCGTTGACACCAATAATGGCATTTTCTGTTGTTTTTAGTACCATGGTGTCCCGCCAAGTTCGGTGGAGACTCCCATCATGCTTATAACTTTGAATTGTAATAAAGTCGCCTTCTTTTGGAAGCTTCATAACTAACCAACTTTCTACAATTTATAAGTTTATCGTTTACTATTATACCATAAAATTGCCTAAAATCTGTGAATTTTACATGAAAATATTAAAGATATTCTCTGAGAGCGCTTGCTATATCCGAAAAATCGTAGCCCTTTCGTGATAAAACTTGGGTTAAACGCTGTTTAAGTTCGTATCCTTCATATTTTCGGGAATACTTGGCATATTGCTTATCAAGTTCCTTGAAGATGAGTTCCTGAGTCGTTTCTTGGTCAACTTGACTATCCAACTCGTCAAAGGCAACTTTAGCATCAGAGTAAGAGAAGCCCTTGTTGGTCAGGTTCTGGATAATCTTATCTTGCAAGGCACGAGCTGGAAGTTTTCCCTCATATTTTTTCAATAGTTTATTAGCTATACGTTGAGCAACTTCCGAAAAATCAAATTCTTTCAGAATCTCTTCTATAGTAGATTTTGAAATTCCTTTTTGTGCTAATTTCTGAGTCAGTACATAAGGCCCCTTGTCTCCTGAAAGTTGATTGGCATTGATGATAGTATAAGCGTACTGGCTATCATTAATCCACTTATCTTCTTTAAGATTAATAATGACTTGAGAAACGATGTTTTCATCAATATCATATTTTTTTAGATATTCACTGACCTCTTTTTCAGTACGTGCTTTAAATGATAAGTGGTAGAGGGCTAGATTCTTACCATAAGAAAATTTGGCAAAGTCCTGAATCTCTTTCAATTCTTCTTGGCTTATCACCTTATCTCTAGATAACATAAAACGAACAATTGTGTCTTCAGTGATGTAGCATTTGTCGCCATTATCAAGCTCCATCAGATAGAGACTTTTTTTCTTTTCAAGTTTTGTGATTTTCATAGTTCTATTATAACTCAAAATGTGATAAGATAGGGGTATGAATCTGAAAGTGAAACAAAAAATACCATTAAAAATCAAGCGCATGGGAATTAATGGTGAGGGAATCGGCTTTTATCAAAAAACATTGGTCTTTGTGCCTGGTGCTCTCAAAGGAGAAGATATCTATTGTCAGATTACTTCTATTAAACGTAACTTTGTTGAAGCAAAATTACTAAAGGTTAATAAGAAGTCTAAATTTCGAGTTGTGCCAGCCTGTACTATTTACAATGAATGCGGAGGCTGCCAAATCATGCACCTGCATTATGATAAGCAGCTGGAGTTCAAGACGGACTTACTTTATCAAGCGCTGAAAAAATTTGCCCCTGCAGGATATGAAAATTATGAAATCCGCCCGACGATTGGTATGCAAGAACCAAAGTACTACCGTGCTAAGTTACAATTTCAGACTCGAAAATTTAAGAATCAGGTCAAGGCAGGCTTATATGCGCAGAACTCTCATTATCTAGTAGAGTTGAAAGATTGCCTGGTACAAGACAAGGAAACCCAAGTGATTGCTAATCGTCTAGCGGAATTACTTACTTTTCACCAAATTCCAATCACGGATGAGAGAAAAGTTCTAGGTGTTAGAACTATAATGGTTCGACGAGCAAGAAAGACTGGACAGGTTCAGATTATTATTGTTACAAACCGCCAGCTTAATTTAACCCTGCTGGTAAAAGATTTAATTAAAGATTTCCCAGAAGTTGTGACAGTAGCTGTGAATACAAATACAGCTAAAACCAGTGAGATTTATGGTGAAAAGACAGAGATTATCTGGGGAGAAAAGAGTATTCAAGAAGGTGTACTCGATTATGAATTTTCACTATCTCCTCGAGCTTTCTATCAACTAAATCCTGAACAAACAGAAGTCCTTTATAGCGAGGCAGTAAAAGCGCTGGATGTTGATAAAGAAGACCATTTGATTGACGCTTATTGTGGTGTTGGAACGATTGGATTTGCCTTCGCAAAGAAAGTAAAGACTCTCAGAGGTATGGATATTATTCCAGAAGCCATTGAAGATGCCAAGCGAAATGCCGAAAGAATGGGATTTGACAATACTCATTATGAAGCTGGACCGGCAGAAGAGATTATTCCTCGTTGGTACAAAGAAGGCTACCGGGCAGATGCTCTGATTGTAGACCCACCACGTACAGGTCTGGATGATAAGTTATTAGACACTATTCTTACTTATGTACCAGAAAAAATGGTTTATATTTCTTGTAATGTTTCGACCTTGGCTCGTGATTTAGTGCGCTTAGTAGAAGTCTATGATCTTCGTTATATCCAGTCGGTCGATATGTTCCCACATACAGCTCGGACTGAAGCAGTTGTAAAATTAATAAAAAAAGTTTAAAAAAGGTGTTGACAAAGTTTGAAAAGTGGGTATAATAGTAAGAGTTGAAAATAACAACTCTGGTCCGTTGGTCAAGGGGTTAAGACACCGCCTTTTCACGGCGGTAACACGGGTTCGAATCCCGTACGG
>NZ_PNGD01000039.1:0-348 GCF_002871495.1 Streptococcus sp. UMB0029 | reverse complement strand
ATCACGTTCCTGTTCGTAGAGCCACGATTTCGCTATCCCTTCCTCTCCCCGCTACCTCACGATAGTCAGGCTTGGGAATCGCTATTGGATTCACCGGTAGCGGGTGCCCACGGAGGACTTACACCTCAGATATACGACATGCCCGTCGTACTTCAAAAAAGACCTTGATTTCTCAAGGTCTAATACTATTATATCAACCCACTACAGTTGACAATGAGCCATAAAAAAAGAAAAAAGATACACTCACGTATCTCTGTAACGAATCGGGAAGACAGGATTCGAACCTGCGACACCTTGGTCCCAAACCAAGTACTCTACCAAGCTGAGCTACTTCCCGAGTTAAATAGA
>NZ_PNGD01000038.1:0-365 GCF_002871495.1 Streptococcus sp. UMB0029 | reverse complement strand
CACCAGAGTTACAAACACATCGCACCAGTATACGCTATTGCGATTGTGGATAGCAATTATTTCTCAGATGATTTGGCTTTCCATAGCTTTAGCATGCGAGAGGACACGACAGGTGAGGTCTTAACTATCACAAATAATGGACAAGAAAACCATCTTGTTAAAATGGCTTTCTTGGAACTAAAAAAATACAGAGAAACCAGCAAAGACGAGGTTCGCAAGCCGTGGTTGGAGTTTTTCGGGAACAAACCCTTTACTCAAGAACCAGAGCGAGCTATCAGTCAAGCAGACCAACTGCTAGACTACAAGAGCTGGTCCGAGGAGGATAGGAAAATGTTTAGTGAACAACGCAGACGCGAAGAACAAGC
>NZ_PNGD01000037.1:0-389 GCF_002871495.1 Streptococcus sp. UMB0029 | reverse complement strand
CTTTGTCGCGTGTATCATCTTTTACGTATTTCTTAGGTGATAGGATTTCTGTTGTTTCTACTTTATCCTTCGCTGCGACTTTGACAATAGTATTAGTTGGTTCTTTCGTACGAACTGGTTGACCTTCACTTGCTGTAATCTTTCCAGTATTAGGATCCACAGTGTAAATGGTTGTGATAGTGTCTTCACCATCTTCACCTTTAACAGTAGTTGGGGCTGTACCTTTTTCTTTCGTATCGTCTTTTTCATAGATAACAGGGGATGGTACAGGTCGTGTCTCAATTATTGGTTCTTTGATTGTTCCATAAGTTCGAACAGTTGTTGGAGTTACCTTACCTGTTTTTGGATCAACTTCATAGGTAGTAGTATCAATCACATCACGACCTTCA
>NZ_PNGD01000036.1:0-492 GCF_002871495.1 Streptococcus sp. UMB0029 | reverse complement strand
AAAAAGGCGGCAAAAAGCAAGCACCTGCAAGCAACGTGCCGAAATGGTCAAATCCTGATTATGTCAACGAATTAGACCCAAAAATCGTTGATATGCTAGTAGAATTTCACAAGTCGCAAGGCACTTTGGAAATTCCCGAGGCGTAAGCAGAAATCGCCCAAAAACGTGAAGAAATCGAGCAAAGGAGAGCTGAGCTTGAGGATAAAAAACAAGAGCTTTTGAACCGCTTGAACAAATAGAGTTTCGCAAGTATTATGCTTACAAATTACTTGAGCAATTAACTAAAATATAAACCCTGCCTTTATATCTAGGTAGGGTTTATATTTTAGAAATTCACGTAGGTTGTTTCGGTTTTTTCATACCCAGTATAATCTGAGTTTCTATAGTATCCAGTGATAAACATCCATTTTCTTTGAGCAACATGGATATAAGTATTTGTTATGTAGTATGGATATGGGCTTTGTGACTCCAAGTAACTCTCATAAGCTTGCG
>NZ_PNGD01000035.1:0-524 GCF_002871495.1 Streptococcus sp. UMB0029 | reverse complement strand
AATCATAATACAAGTACAGATAATGCTGTTGCTGTAGCCAGAGCGCAGGGACGCTATACAACGGATGATGGTTATATCTTTAATGCATCTGATATCATTGAGGACACAGGTGATGCCTATATCGTTCCTCATGGCAATCACTTCCACTATATTCCTAAGAGTGATTTGTCTGCCAGTGAGTTAGCTGCTGCCCAAGCCTTCCTATCTGGAAAAGGTGGCCAATTAAGTACCGTTGAATACCGTTCAAGCAGGGGAGAAACAAGATCTAGTGTGAGAACGAGTCAATCTGAGGCTCCTCAAGATTCTGCAACAACTCCTGAGAGTCAAAATGAGGATTTGGATAGTCTCCTTCAAGAATTGTATGCCTTGCCACTTAGCCAACGTCATGTGGAATCTGATGGATTAGTATTTGACCCAGCACAGATTACAAAACGTACTGCAAATGGTGTGGCAGTGCCTCACGGGGATCATTTCCATTTCATTCCTTATTCGCAAATGTCTGCCTTGGAAGAAAAATTGGCTCG
>NZ_PNGD01000034.1:0-532 GCF_002871495.1 Streptococcus sp. UMB0029 | reverse complement strand
CTCAAACGTCTCACACTTAATTCCACCATAAAAATCCGTTTTAGACTAATTTCCACTTTGGTCAGGCAAGTGGAAGTTACTTTGAGAAGTTAGCATTGTCTACGTTAAGTAAAAAAATCTTCCAATTCCCTTGCAAAAATGAAGAAAGTGTGATAACATAGTACGGTATGTGGTGCTAGCACATCCGCTATATTAGATCTAATAGGAGGAAAACACAAATGGCTAAAGTATGTTACTTTACAGGTCGTAAGACTGTATCAGGAAACAACCGTTCACACGCGATGAACCAAACAAAACGTGCCGTAAAACCAAACCTTCAAAAAGTTACTGTTCTTATCGATGGTAAACCTAAAAAAGTTTGGGCTTCAGCTCGTGCTTTGAAATCAGGTAAAGTTGAACGCGTTTAATAATAAAAGTAAGGGCTCTTTGTCAACTGTAGTGGGTTGAAGAAAAGCTAAGCTCGAGAAAGGACAGATTTAGTCCTTTCTTTTTTGATATTTAGAGCCATAAAAATCCGTTTTTTGAAGTTTTC
>NZ_PNGD01000033.1:0-562 GCF_002871495.1 Streptococcus sp. UMB0029 | reverse complement strand
AGAATGCTCTGGATAGTTTATAAACTACATAAAATAAATTATGTAATACATAGTTAATTGAAACAAGAACAAGACAAAAGAGCCTCAAAAAAAGTACTACAACTCGGTAATGCCTTTTTGAGGTGCTTTTTGATATGAGCCCATGTTTTCTCAATAGGATTGTACTCAGGTGAGTAGGGAGGAAGAGGTAAAAGTTTATGCCCAAACTCTTCACACAAGAGTTCTAGCTTACCCATTCTATGGAATCTTGCATTATCCATAATGATAACTGATGGTTTGTTTAAGGTTGGTAAGAGAAACTTCTGAAACCAAGCTTCAAAAAAGTCGCTCGTCATCGTCTCTTCGTAAGTCATTGGAGCGATTAACTCACCATTTGTTAGCCCTGCAACCAAAGAAATCCTCTGATATCTTCTTCCAGATACTTTACCTCTTATTAACTGACCTTTTAAAGAGCGACCATATTCTCGATAAAAATAAGTATCGAATCCTGTTTCATCAATATAAACAGGTGCTAGATGCTTTAAACTATTAAAACTTTTAAGAAATAAAGCTACTTTTTCTG
>NZ_PNGD01000032.1:0-600 GCF_002871495.1 Streptococcus sp. UMB0029 | reverse complement strand
AATATGAAAATTTTAATCCCAACAGCAAAAGAAATGAACACAGATTTGCCAAGGATCGAGGCAACTCCTTTAAGACCAGAAAGTCAGACCGTTCTGGATGCCTTAGCTCTCTATTCTGCTAGTCAATTGGAGAGTTTTTATAAGGTATCAGTCGATAAGGCGGCGGAAGAATTTCAACATATCCAAGCTTTGAAAACACAAACTGCTCAACACTACCCAGCCTTGAAACTTTTTGATGGGCTCATGTACCGCCATATCAAGCGAGATAAATTGACAGAGGCAGAACAAGCCTATCTTGAAAATCATGTCTTCATTACCTCGGCTTTGTACGGTGTCATTCCAGCCTTGTCACCCATAGCCCCTTACCGTTTGGACTTTTTAATGAAATTAAAAGTCGCTGGTAAGACTTTGAAGAGCCATTGGAAGGTAGCCTATGATGAAGCTGTGAAGCAGGAAGAAGTGATTTTCTCCCTCTTGTCGTCCGAGTTTGAGACTGTATTTTCTAAGGAAATCAGAGAAAAGATGGTGACCTTTAAATTTATGGAGGATAAAGATGGTCATCTGAAGATTCATTCAACTATTTCTAAGAAAGCGCGTGGT
>NZ_PNGD01000031.1:0-831 GCF_002871495.1 Streptococcus sp. UMB0029 | reverse complement strand
CTATCTTGTTGGATAAGTTTCCAGTAACGCTTGATAGCCTTGTATTCATGGGATTTTCGATGATACTGATTCATGATTTGGACACGCACACGACTCATGGCACGGCTAAGATGTTGTACAATGTGAAAGCGATCTAGAACGATTTTAGCACACGGAAAAAGCTGTTTAGCCAAGTCATAATAGGGACTAAACATATCCATAGTAATAATTTTCACTCGACATCGGACAGCTCTATCGTATCGAAGAAAGTGATTTCGGATGACAGCCTGTGTTCTACCTTCAAGAACAGCGATGATACTGAGATTATCAAAATCTTGTGCAATGAAACTCATCTTTCCTTTTGTAAAGGTATATTCGTCCCAAGACATAATCTCAGGAAGGCGAGAAAAATCAGGCTTAAAGTGAAAGTCATTGAGCTTGCGAATGACAGTTGAAGCTGAAATAGACAACTGATGAGCAATATCGGTCATGGAAGTTTTTTCAATCAGCTTTTGAGCAATCTTTTGGTTGATGATACGAGGTATTTGGTGATTTTTCTTGACGAGAGAGGTTTCAGCGACCATCATTTTAGAGCACTGATAGCACTTAAAACGGCGTTTTCTAAGGAGGATTCTAGTAGGCATACCAGTCGTTTCAAGGTAAGGAATCTTAGACGGTTTTTGAAAGTCATATTTCTTCATTAGGCTTCCGCAATCAGGACAAGATGGGGCCTCATAGTCTAGTTTAGCGATGATTTCCTTGTGTGTACCCTTATTAATGATATCTATAATTTGGATATTAGGGTCTTTAATATCGAGTAGTTTTGTGATAGAATGTAATTGTTCCATATGA
>NZ_PNGD01000030.1:0-1050 GCF_002871495.1 Streptococcus sp. UMB0029 | reverse complement strand
AGGTTAGAAGTGGAAGTGTGGCGACACATGTAGCGGACTAATACTAATAGCTCGAGGACTTATCCAAAGTAACTGAGAATATGAAAGCGAACGGTTTTCTTGGTTTGAATAGATATTCAATTTTGAGTAGGTATTACTCAGAGTTAAGTGACGATAGCCTAGGAGATACACCTGTACCCATGCCGAACACAGAAGTTAAGCCCTAGAACGCCGGAAGTAGTTGGGGGTTGCCCCCTGTGAGATATGGAAGTCGCTTAGCTCTAGGGAGTTTAGCTCAGCTGGGAGAGCATCTGCCTTACAAGCAGAGGGTCAGCGGTTCGATCCCGTTAACTCCCAAAGGTCCCGTAGTGTAGCGGTTATCACGTCGCCCTGTCACGGCGAAGATCGCGGGTTCGATTCCCGTCGGGACCGTTTAAGATAACGGAAGTTATTTTAGACTCGTTAGCTCAGTTGGTAGAGCAATTGACTTTTAATCAATGGGTCACTGGTTCGAGCCCAGTACGGGTCATATATGCGGGTTTGGCGGAATTGGCAGACGCACCAGATTTAGGATCTGGCGCTTAACAGCGTGGGGGTTCAAGTCCCTTAACCCGCATTAAGAAATAATAAATGAGCCGGCTTAGCTCAGTTGGTAGAGCATCTGATTTGTAATCAGAGGGTCGCGTGTTCAAGTCATGTAGCCGGCATTTTTAGATAGAAGAAAACAGTGCGAACGTAGTTCAGTGGTAGAACACCACCTTGCCAAGGTGGGGGTCGCGGGTTCGAATCCCGTCGTTCGCTTAGAGAGGCCGGGGTGGCGGAACTGGCAGACGCACAGGACTTAAAATCCTGCGATTGGTAACGATCGTACCGGTTCGATTCCGGTCCTCGGCATAAAATAATGAGCACCCTTAGCTCAACTGGATAGAGTACCTGACTACGAATCAGGCGGTTAGAGGTTCGACTCCTCTAGGGTGCATTTTTCTATTTAACTCGGGAAGTAGCTCAGCTTGGTAGAGTACTTGGTTTGGGACCAAGGTGTCGCAGGTTCGAATCCTGTCTTCCCGATTC